>CAMLFJ010000201.1 GCA_946479205.1 uncultured bacterium
GGTGCTGGACCTCGACGGCTAGCGCGCGGCCCGTCCGGCACGACAACTACGTGGGGCCCTGGTTCAGCAGCTTCCTGAAGCGCCGCGGCCTCTGATCGCGTGAGACGCCCCCGCGCGGCCGGCGGCGCGCTGCTGGTGTCCCCTGAGGCTGCTCGCGGAGCCCGCGGGCCTCAGGACGCCTCGGCCAGCAGGGCGTCCACGGCCCGCGGGTCCACCGGCTTGGCGGGGTGGACGTCGAAGCCCGCGTCGCGCGTCTTCTGGCGATCCGCGTCCGTCCCGTAGCCGGTGAGCGCCACCAGCCGGGGCGATCCCAGCCCGTTCATCGTCCGCACCCGCCGCGCCACGTCGTACCCGCTCATCCCGGGCAGCCCCAGATCGAGGAATACCACGTCGGGATGATAGCGCTCGATCTCCTCGAGGGCGCTCGGCCCGTCGCGCGCGGTGCGCACCTCGTGGCCGCGCAGGCGCAGGAAGAGAGCCAGGGAATCGGTGGAGTCCTGGTGATCGTCCACCACCAGGATGCGGCGGGCGAGCCCGGGCGGAGGCGCCGCCGGCACGGGAACCGTCGCGGGCTCCGCGGCCTCCACGGCCAGGCGCGGCAGGCGGATGGTGAAGGCGCTGCCGAGCCCGGGGCCCGCGCTCGCCGCCTCCACCCGCCCGCCGTGCATCTCCACCAGCCGGCGCACCAGGGTCAGGCCGAGGCCGAGCCCGCCCTGCTTGCGCTCGAGCGAGCGGTCGGCCTGGATGAACAGATCGAAGACGTGCGGCAGCAGCGCGGGATCGATGCCGATCCCGCTGTCCTCCACCACGATCACGACCTCGTCCGCCTCGGCCCGCGCCCACAGCCGCACGCGGCCACCGTCCTCGGTGTACTTGATCGCGTTGTCGAGGAGGTTGCCGACCGCCTGGGCCAGCCGCACCGGATCACCGTCCACCCAGCCCACGTCCGCCGACACGTCCACCTCGAGCGCCTGCCCGCGGCCCTCCGCGGGCGGGCGCGCCGCCTCCACCGCCTGGGCCAGGACCGCGGCGATCGAGACGGTCGCGCGCTGCAGCGTGATCTTGCCCGAGGTGATGCGCGAGACGTCGAGCAGATCGTCCACGAGCCGGGTCATGAGCCCGACCTGCCGCTCGACGACCCCCGCGACCCACCGCACCCGGTCGTCCCCGGTCCCGAGCAGGGCCAGGGTGTGGGCCGCGTTGCGGATCGGGGCGAGCGGGTTGCGCAGTTCGTGGGCCAGCATGGCGAGGAACTCGTCCTTGCGCCGATCCGCGTCCTCCAGCGCGCGCTCCGCGCTCCGCCGCTCGGTGATGTCGCGGAAGACCAGCACCACCCCGACGATGCGGCCGCGCGCATCCCGGATCGGGGCCCCGCTGTCGTCGATGGTCAGCTCGGTGCCGTCCTTGGCGATCAGCACGGTGTGGTTGGCGAGACCCACGATGGCGCCAAGGCGGATCACCTTGCTCACCGGGTTCTCCACGATGTCGCGCGTCGCCTCGTCGACGATCCGGAACACCGTCTCCAGGGACTCGCCGAGCGCCTCGCCACCCCAGCCGGTGAGGGCCTGCGCCACCGGGTTCAGCAGGGTGACCCGTCCCTGCGCGTCGGTCACCACCACCGCGTCGCCGATGCTGGTGAGGGTGGTGCGGAAGCGCTCGCGCTCGGCGTGCAGCACGTCGGCGGTCCGCTGGCGGGCTTCCAGGTTGCGCGCGACGAGGGTGATCACCGTCGCGACGAGCACGAGCCCCAGCCCGAGCCCGATCAGGGTGCTGACGAGCGCGGTGCGGGTGCTGGCGCGCGAGACCGCCTCGCGCCGGACGAGCAGCGCGCGCTCGAGCTGCTGCATGCCGTAGACCTCGTCACGGACCAGGTCCATCAGGCGCTTGCCCTCGCCCTGGAGCAGGTACTGGCGCGAGAGCGCGAGCGCGCGACTCTTGTCGGGCTCGGCCTGGAAGCGGTCGACGACCTGCCGGAGGACGGCCAGCCGGTCCGCGGCGAGCTGCTCGAGCTTGAGCACGTGCGCGGTCTGGGGCGGGTTGTCGATGGTGAGCGCGCGGAGCCGCTCGAGCTGCCCGTGCAGCCGCGGCAGCGCCTGCTCGTAGGGCTCGAGGTACGGCCGCTCCCCGGTCAGCAGATAGCCGCGCTGGCCGGTCTCCGCGTCCTTGAGGGTGGACATCGCCTGCTCGAGCTGGCTCAGCACCTCGTGGGTGTGGGACACCCACTGCACGCTGGTCGCGACCTCGCGAATGTTGTGCAGCGTGAGGACCGCGTCGACCAGCAGCGCGATGACGAGCAGGGCGATCGCGGCGGTCTGCCCGCGGGTCAGGCTCCAGCGCATGGGTGGCGGGCGGCTCCGGTCACCGGCCGCCCGCGAGGGCGGGCGCGACCTCGGCGAGGAACCGCCTGAGCTGGCCGCGCTGATCCCACGACGTGAGCCGGAGCGCGATGTGACCGAGACCCGCCTCCGCGTACTCGCGCAGCTCCGCGATGCACTGGGCCGGAGTCCCCGCCACCGTCCACCCCTCCACGAAGGCGGGCGAGAACTTCGACGTGTAGTAGGTGTCGAGGAACGTCTTGCTCTCCTCGAGCGCCTGCTGCCGGTCCTCGTTGATGTTGATGTTGTGGTACAGCGCGCTGCCGAGGGCGTCCGGGTTACGACCCTCCTCCCGCGCCATCTTCGCGATGCGCGCCCACTGCTCGCGGAACTGGGCCGGGCTCACCTTGTTGGTCATCCAGCCGTCCGCGTAGCGGGCGACCCGGCGGAACCCGCGCTCGACCGCCGCGTCGGACGCGCTGGCCCCGCCCTTCCAGGTGAGGCCGGTCGGGTTGCTCGCGATCCAGATCGGGCACGGCTGCTGGACCGGCCGGGGCTCGATCTTGACGCCCTCGAACTGGTAGAACTCGCCCTGATGCGAGACCTTCTCCCCGCCGAAGACCTTCCGCAGGATCTGGATGCCCTCTTCCATGCGGCCGACGCGCTCGCTCGAGCGCACGCCCATGACCTTGTGCTCGAGGGCCTGCGCGGCGCTCTGCTCGTCGGGCCCGCCCAGGCAGACCGCGAGCCACGACCGACCACCCGAGAGCAGGTCGAGGCTCGCCCACTGCTGCGCGAAGAGCAGTGGGTGGCGGTGCACGAACGTGGCGAGGCAACCGACCGCGAGCTTGAGGCGCGACGTCGCGCCGGCGAGCGCGGAGAGCAGCGCCACCGCCTCGAGGCGCGGCTTGGCCAGGAGGCTGTCGCCCACCCAGAGCGCGTCGAAGGCGCCCGACGTCTCGGCCTGCTGCGACAGCTCGATCAGATCGCGGGCCTGGATCGCGCCCAGCACCACCGCCCGATTCGCCAGGATCAGCCCGAAGGATGCGCGCGCCATGAACCACCTCCCGGCGTCAATCTAGGGGTCACGACGGAGCACGTCAAGCGCGAGGCATTGACGCCCGGTGACTCCTCGGCTACGGTTTCCGGCGGACAGAGGATCGATGATCGCTCAGCCGGCCTTCCCCGTGGTCCCCGCCTGACCTGGTTCGCGTTGTCGCTCGGCGCGGCGCTCACCCAGGCCGTGCAGTTCGCCGTCGTCAAGGGCCGGGCCCGCGAGATCCCCCCGCTGGTGATCGTGGCGTGGACCCAGGGAGTGGCCTGCCTCGCGTGGGTCGTCTTCTTCCTGATCTCGGGCCACGCGTTCGTGCCGCCCGGCACCGCCTGGCCCGCGATCGCCGCCTCGTCCCTGCTCGTGATCGGCATGAGCGGGCTGCTCGCGCGGGCGAGCGCGCGGGGCGACATCTCGATCGTGGGACCGATCCTGGCCCTGAGCCCGATCTTCACGATCCTCCCGGACGCGGTGCTCTCGGGCGGGTGGCCGAGCGCGCTCGGCTGGGTCGGTCTCGCCCTGTCGCTGACCGGCACCGTCAGCCTCTCGGCCGGGCCGGGGGCCGCGGGTCTGCTCGGTCGCGTTCGCGTCCTCTTCGCGCGCCGTGATGCGCTCGACGCGCTCGGCGCCGCGTTCTTCCTGGGCTTCCTCGCGGCGGTGGACCGCTGGGCCGCGCTGGCCATCGGACCGCCGAGCTACCTCGTGTCCTCGCACGGCACCACCGCGGTGGTCACCACCCTGGTCGTGCTGCTGACCAACCCGCGCGGGCTCGCGGCCAGCGTGGCGCCGCGCAACCTGGTCACGCTGGTGAGCCACGGGCTCCTCGGCGTCACCGGCACCGGGATGCAGACGCACGCCCTCACGATGGCGCCCGCGGCCTACGTGAACGCGATCCGCCGCATGTCGGCCGTGCTGGCCGTCCTCCTCGGCCGCACCCTCTTCGGCGAGCCCGACCTCGCCCGCCGCCTCGCCGCCGCCCTCCTCGCCTGCCTCGGCGCCGCCTGCCTCCTCCTCGCCAAGTAGTCGGGGGCGAAGCAGCGGGGTCAGGTCTTGAATTACGACATTTCGAGCCGACGCTTATCCGGTGAAATGTAGGAATTCAAGACCTGACCCCAGGCTAGTCGTAGAGGTGGCAGGCGGTGAGGTGGGCGGCGGTGGCGCGGAGGGCCGGCGGCTCAGTAGCGCAGCGGGGCATGACGTGGGGGCAGCGCGTGTGGAAGCGGCAGCCGGCGGGCGGGGCGAGCGGGCTCGGCACCTCGCCCGAGATCACGATCTCCTCGCGAGGCGTGTCGAAGTCGACCGGCAGCGCGGCCGCGAAGAGGGCCTGCGTGTACGGATGGCGCGGCTCGAGCGCCACCGCCGCCGCATCGCCCCACTCCACGATCTGGCCCAGGTACATCACCGCGATGGTGTGGCTCATGTGGGCGACCGCGGCGAGGTCGTGGGCGATGAACAGGTACGATACGCCGAGCCGCTCCTGCAGGTCGCGCAGCAGATTCAGGATCTGCGCGCGGATGGAGACGTCGAGCGCGGAGACCGGCTCGTCCAGCACCACGAGACGCGGGGACAGGGCCAGCGCCCGCGCGATGGCCACGCGCTGCCGCTGGCCGCCGGAGAACTCGTGCGGGAACAGCTCGGCCGCGCGGGCGGGCAGGCCGACCAGGTCCAGCAGCTCGAGCACGCGCCGCCCGCGCGCGGTCCGGTCCATCGGCTCGTTGATCACGAGGGGCTCGGCCACGATGGATCCAACGCGCATGCGCGGGTCGAGCGAGGCGTAGGGGTCCTGGAACACGGCCTGGATCGACCGGCGATAGCGCCGGAGCCCGGCCCGATCGAGCGTCAGCACGTCCTCGTCCTGGAAGCGAATGGCCCCCGCGGTCGGCCGCTCGAGTCCCAGCACCAGCCTGGACGTGGTGGTCTTCCCGCAGCCCGACTCGCCCACCAGCCCGAAGGTGGTCCCGGCCTCGATCGTGAACGAGATCGAATCGACCGCGCGGACCAGCCCGGTGGACCGGCCGAGCAGCCCGCGGCGCACCGGGAAGTGCTTGGTCAGCCCCGCCACCTCGAGCAGCGCGCTCACGCCGGCGTCTCGAGCCAGCAGCGCGCCACGTGCCCGTCGCCGACCGGCCGCTCGGGCGGCGCCTCCACCCGGCACCGCTCCATGACGTGCGGGCATCGCGGGGCGAACGCGCACCCGCCGGGCAGCCGCGCCAGATCCGGCGGCTGGCCCTCGATGGCGGTGAGACGCGCCGCGCGCGCGCCGAGCCGCGGGATGGACTCGAGCAGCGCCCGGCTGTAGGGATGCGCGGGCCGCGTGAAGAGGCGCCGCACCGGCCCCATCTCGACGATGCGCCCGGCGTACATCACGGCCACCCGGTCGCAGATCTTCGCCACGATCCCGAGATTGTGCGTGACGAAGATCAGGGCGAACCGGTGGCGCTGCTGCAGCTCCTTGAGCAGACCCAGGTACTGGGCCTGGATCGTGAGGTCGAGGCTCGTGGTCGGCTCGTCCGCGATGAGCAGCCGCGGCGGCGCCGCGATGGCCATGGCCCCGACCACCCGCTGGCGCATTCCACCCGAGAGCTGGTGCGGGAACGCGCGCAGACGCTGGGCGGGCGACGGGATGCGCACCGCAGCGAGCAGCGCGACCGCCCGGTCGGTCAGCGCCGCCCCCCGGAGGCCGTGATAGAGCGCGACCGGCTCGCGCATCTGCATGCCGATGGAGAACACCGGGTTGAGCGAGCTCATCGGGTCCTGCAGGATCATGCCGATCCGCCGGCCGCGGATCCGCCGCATCTCGTTCTCGCTCCGGGTCAGCACGTCCTCCCCGTCGAGCAGCACCTGCCCGCCCAGGATGCGCGCGGCGGGCCGCGGCACCAGCCGCACCAGGCTCAGGCACGTCATGCTCTTGCCCGAGCCCGATTCGCCGACGAGCCCGAGGGTCTCCCCTTCCCCGATCGCGAACGAGACCCCGTCCACCGCCCGCACGGTGCCCCAGCGGGTGACCAGGTGGGTGCGGAGCTCGCGGACGTCGATGACGAATGGGGCCACGGGGGGTGGGGTCACGGGGGACGGCGTCACCGCGGGCCGGGCGCTCAGAGCTGGCGGAGCTTCGGGTCGAAGGTGTCGCGCAGCCAGTCGCCGAGCAGGTTGAAGGCGAGCACGACGAGGAGGATGGCGAGCCCGGGGAAGA
>CAMLFJ010000202.1 GCA_946479205.1 uncultured bacterium
GCAGGCGGCGGGGCTCGCGCTCGTCGCGCTCGCGCCGTCGCTGCCCGGCGGCCTGCTCCTGCTACGCGAGCATCGGCGGCGCGGTGGCCCTGGGCGCCAACGGCGCGCCCGCGAGGTGCGGGAACCCGTCGCCGCCCCCGGAGCGTAAACCGCCGGGCTGATTGGCGGTTCGCGGTACGATAGAGCCCTATGCTCGCGGGGTGGGGCCGTCTCGTTCATCGCTTCCGGGTGGCCATCATCGTCCTGTCCCTGCTGAGCCTGGTCCCGTCGCTGTGGCTGATCGTGCACGGGGGCCGTCTCGCGACCACCGACATCCCGACGACGACGGAGTCCGGGCGCGCGCTCGACCTGATCGGCCGGGAGCTGCCGGGCCGTCCGCCCTCGTTCAGCTTCATCTTCAGCAGCCCGACGCGCTCGGCCCAGGACCCCGCGTTCCGCCGGGAGGTCGAGCGCGCGGTGGCCCCGCTCCGGCGCGACGCGCGGGTCGCCCGCGTGCTCACCGCGTACGACCCGCCGGTCTACGACGCGTCGGTGCCCGCCTCGCAGCTCGTGTCGCGCGACGGCCGTCGGGTGCTGGCGGTGGTGGAGCTGAAGGGCGAGGCGGCCGCGTTCTCCTCGCTCGAGTTCTCGGTGCTGCCCCCCGACGTGTACCCCTCGCTACGGGCCCAGGTGAAGACCGAGACCCTCGAGGTGCTGCCGGTCGGCAATATTCCCCTGAACCACGACTTCACCGAGGTGACGCGCACCGACCTCCGGCGGGCCGAGCTGGTGATCCTGCCGGTGGTGGTGGTGCTGCTCCTGCTCGTGTTCGGCTCGGTGGTGGCCGCGCTGCTGCCGCTCGCGGTGGGTGCGCTCTCGATGGCGGGCGCGATCGCCGCCACGCTGCTCATGGCCCGCTACACCTCGGTGTCGGTCTACGCGCCCAACATCGTGACCATGATCGGCCTCGGGGTGGCCATCGACTACTCGCTGTTCATCGTGAGCCGCTTCCGCCAGGAGATCCGCGAGCACCCCGGCTCCGAGGCGCTCGAGCGCACGATGGCCACCGCCGGGCGGGCGATCCTCTTCTCCGGCCTCACCGTCGCCATCGGGCTGCTCGGCATGGTCTTCCTCGGCCTCGGCAATATCGGCTCGATCGGCTGGGCCGGGACCGTGGTGGTCTCGCTGGCCGTGCTCTACGCCCTGACGCTCCTGCCCGCGCTGCTGGCCGTGCTCGGGCCGCGGGTCAACGCGCTCCGGCTGCCGTTCATCCATCCCGAGCGCCGGGTGACCGGGCGCGGCGTCTGGCACCAGATCGCGGTCACGGTGATGGCCCATCCGTGGGCGGTCTTCATCTCCGTCTCGGCCCTCCTGCTTCTCCTGGGGCTGCCGTTCCTGCACCTCAAGGTGGGCTCGGGCGACGTCAACGCGCTGCCGCCCGAGGCGGTCTCGCGCCGGGGCGACGAGGTGCTGCGCGAGCACTTCCCGGGCGCGGACAGCAACCGCATCCTGGTGGTGGTGCGCTACCCGGACGGCACGCCGCTCACCGCCGAGCGCGTCGGCGGACTCTACGACCTGAGCCGCTGGCTCGCGGCCCGGCCCAACGTGGCGCGGGTGGAGAGCCTGGTGGATCTCGATCCGCGCGTGACGCGCGAGCAGTACCAGCAGCTCGCCACCGCGCCCGCGGAGATGCGCCCGGCCGGCGTGGCCCAGGTGCTGCGGCAGACGGTGGGGGGCCGCCTGGCTCTCCTCGTGGTCTCGACCGCGCTCAAGCCGTCGAGCACGGAGGCGCGCGCCCTGGTCGAGGAGATCCGCGCGTCCCATCCCCGGCTCGAAGGCGAGGTGCTGGTGACGGGCCAGACCGCCTTCGATCTCGACATCATCGACATGGTCGCGCGCCACGCGCCGATGACGGTCGGCCTCGTCATGGTCGCGACCTACGTCGTGCTCTTCCTGCTGCTGGGCTCGGTGCTGCTGCCGCTCAAGGCGGTGATCATGAATCTCCTGTCCATCAGCGCCTCCTACGGCGCGCTGGTGTGGATCTTCCAGGAGGGGCATTTCGCGGACTGGCTGCACTTCACGCCGGGTCCGATCCAGACCGCCACTCCGCTCATCATGTTCTGCTTCGTGTTCGGCCTCTCGATGGACTACGAGGTCCTGCTGCTGAGCCGGGTGAAGGAGGAGTACGAGCGCACCGGCGACACCACGCGGGCGGTGGCCGAGGCGCTCGAGTCCACCGGGCGGCTCATCACCGGCGCGGCCGCCATCATGGCCGCGGTGTTCTTCGGCTTCGCCACCGCGCGCTCGGTGATCATCCAGGCGGTGGGCATCGGCATCGGGCTCGCGGTGGTGATCGACGCCACCATCGTGCGGGCCCTGCTGGTGCCCGCCACCATGCGGCTCATGGGGCGGTGGAACTGGTGGGCGCCCGCGCCGCTGGTCTCACTCCACCGCCGCCTGGGGCTGGCCGAGCGCAGCGCCGATGCCGAAGTCGTCCCCCGATAGAACATCGGAGGGGCCGTCCCCGCTGATCCGCTACCACCCCGACGGTCCCGTCGCCACGGAGTACCGCGTCGGGCTCTGCGCGTGGCAGGACAAGAGCATGGTGGAGGAGGGCTCGTTCTACCCGATCAAGAGCATGAAGGCGGAGGAGCGGCTCTGGTGGTACAGCCGCTTCTTCGATTGCGTCGAGGTCAACTCCACGTTCTACGCGCCGCTCTCCGCCCAGAACGCGGTGCTGTGGACGAAGCGGACGCCGCCCGGCTTCCTCTTCAGCGTGAAGGCCTACGCGCTGCTCACCGGGCATCACCTGGATGCGGGGCGCCTGCCCCCTGCGCTCGCCGGGCTGCTGCCCGCCTCCGCCCGGCCCAACGCCCGCGGCCAGCTCGAGAACGGGGTCTTCGGCGAGGACGCGCGCGAATGGGCTTTCGCCGCGTTCCGGGAGGGCCTGCAGCCGCTGGCCGACGCGGGCAAGCTCGGCTACGTGCTGTTCCAGATGGCCCCGTGGGTGAAGTACGGAGACCGGGCGCTCGAGTATCTCGCGGGGCTGCCCACGCGTCTGCCCGGGGTGACGATCGCGGTGGAGTTTCGCGACGCCTCGTGGCTGCCGCGGCACACCGAGGAGACGCTGGCCCTGCTGAGCGCGCGCGGGCTCGCCTACGTCTCGGTGGACGCCCCGCGCACGCCCGCCTCGGTGGCCGACACGGTGGCGCTCACCGCGCCCACCGCGGTCATCCGGCTGCACGGACGCAACCGCGAGGGCTTCATGAGGCAGCTCCAGGGCCAGGCCCCCACCGTGGCCGAGAAGTACGGCTACCTCTACGATCGCGCCGAGCTGACCGGTATCGTGGCCCGTGGGCGCGCGCTCGGGGGGCAGGCCCGCCGCGTCTACTTCAAGCTGAACAACAACGTCGGGGATGCGCCGGCCATCAACGCGGAAGATATCAAGGAGCTGCTGGGGCTCGAGACCGCCGACCGCGCGGAGGTCGAGCGGGAGTGGCGGAGCCGCCGCCGCGGCGCCCCGAGCCGCCCCTGAACGCCCGGAATCCACGTGATAGAATGGCGCATCCAAACGGGGCGGGAGGGCAGGCGCGTGCCGATTTACGAGTACGAGTGCCAGGGGTGTCAGCGGCGGATCAGCCTCCTGATCCGCACCCTGTCAGCATCCGAGGCGCCGCGATGTCCGCGCTGCGGCAGCGTCGCGCTGTCGCGCCTGATGTCCCGCTTCGCCACCGTCAAGTCTGAAGACGCCCGCCTCGACTCCCTCTCCGACCCCTCCAGCTTCGGCGACCTCGACGAGAACGACCCCCAGAGCGTGGCCCGGTTCGTGAAGAAAATGGGCCACGAGATGGGCGAGGACCTGGGCGAGGATCTCGACGCCGCCATGGACGAGGCGATGGGCGAGGGCGACGCGGGGCCCGGAGACGACGGCGGGGCGCTCATGGACCCGGGCGGTGACGGGGACGACGCGGGGGAGCTTCCGGCGTGAAGATCGACGCGCTGCCCGGCCTCGCGGCCCTCGACGAGGGGCGGTGGAACGCCCTGCTCGACCGCTCGCGCCTGCCCTCGCTCTTCCTCACCTGGCAGTGGCAGACCGAGTGGAGCCGCGCCTTCGCGGCGGACCGCCCCCAGCAGATCCTGACCGCGACGGACGCCGACGGGAGCTTGGCCGGCGTGCTCCCGCTCTACGAGGACGCGCCCGGCCGGCAGCGGATCATCGGCGGGGTGGATGTATCCGACTACCTCGACCTGGTCGCAGTGGCGGGGCGCGAAGAGGAGATCTGGCAGGCCCTGCTGCAGCATCGCGCCGGCCAGCCGGGCGAGTGGGATCTTCACGGCATCCGCGCCGCGTCGGCGACCACCGCGGTGGTGCCCGCGCTCGCGCCCGGGCACGGGCTCGAGGCCACCGTGGAGCGGCAGGACCGCTGCCCGGTGCTGGCGCTGCCCAAGACCTGGGACGAGTACCTGGCGAAGCTCTCCGGCAAGGACCGGCACGAGCTCCGGCGCAAGATGCGGCGGCTCGAGCGGGAGCTGCCCGGCGCGACCGCACGGGCGCACGCGGAGCCGGCGGGCTGGGACGAGGCTATGACGCGGTTCCTCACGCTCCACCGCCTCTCCAAGGTCGGCAAGGCGCGCTTCATGGACGAGCGCATGGAGCGCTTCTTCCGCTCGGTCACCCCGATCCTGGCCGCGAAGGGCTGGGCGCGGCTCTGGTTCCTCGAGTACGAGGGCGCGCCGGTGGCCGCGTTCATCTGCCTGGAGTACGCGGGGAGCGTCGGCCTCTACAATTCGGGCTTCGACCCGGCGCGCGCCCAGCTCGCGCCGGGCATCGTGCTGCTCGCGCACCTCATCCAGGACGCGATCGATCGCGGCATTCCCACCTTCGACTTCCTCCGCGGCGAGGAGCCGTACAAGTACGGCTTCGGACCGCTCCCGGAGGACGTCTTCAACATCCGGATCACCGGGCGGGCCACCGGCCGATGAACCTGTCCGTGGCGATTCTCTCGGTGCACACGTGCCCGCTCGCCGCGCTCGGCGGCAAGCAGACCGGCGGCATGAACGTCTACGTGCGGCAGACCGCGCGCGAGCTGGGCCTCATGGGCGTGCGCGTGGACGTCTTCACGCGCTCGCAGAACGCCATGATTCCCCGGATCGTCGAGCTGGGCCCGGGGGCCCGCGTGATCCACCTACCCGCGGGTCCCGAGACGCCGATGCCCCGCGAGGCGCTGCACGCGCATCTCGACGAGTTCGCGGCGGGGGCCGAGGCGTTCGCCCGGGAGCAGGGGATCCGCTACGACCTGATCCATTCGCACTACTGGCTCTCCGGGGTGGCGGGGCTGCGGCTGCGGGAGCGCTGGGGCGCGCCCCTCGTGCACATGTTCCACACGCTCGGCCGGCTCAAGAACGAGGTCGCCGAGACTCCCGGCGAGATGGAGCCCGCGCTCCGCATCGACGAGGAGACCCGCATCGTCGCGGAGGCCGACCGCATCGTGGCCGCCAACGTGGTGGAGCGGGCCCACCTCGTCTGGTACTACGGCGCGCGCAGCGAGCGCGTCGCGGTGATCCCGTGCGGGGTGGACACCGAGCTGTTTCAGCCGATGGACCCCGCCAAGGCCCGGGATCTCCTCGAGCTGCCCCCGGATCCGCTGCTGCTCTACGTGGGGCGGCTCACCCCGATCAAGGGCCTCGACACGCTGCTGGCGGCCATGGCGGTGATCCCCGAGCCCGCCGATCTCCTGGTGATCGGGGGCGAGCACGACGAGCCCGACGACGGGCACGCCGCCGCGCTGCGGGCGCAGGTGAAGACGCTCGGCCTGGAGCGGCGCGTGCGCTTCCTGCGCGCGCAGCCGCAGCGGCGGCTCCGGCTGTTCTACGCCGCCGCCGACGTGACCGTGATGCCGTCGCACTACGAATCCTTCGGCATGGTCGCGCTCGAGGCCATGGCCTGCGGCAGCCCGGTGGTCGCCTCACGCGTCGGCGGGCTCACCACCACGGTGCAGGACGGGGTGACCGGCCGCCTCGTCCCGGAAGGCGATCCGGCCGCGCTGGCCGCCGCCATCACGCCCTTGCTCGGCAGCGCGGAGGGCCGGCGGCTCGGCCAGCAGGCGACGCGCTGGGCCGCCGAGCACCGCTGGCCGTGCGTGGCGGAGGCGGTGTGCCGTCTCTACTCCGAGCTCCGCCCCGCGGCCCGGGAACATCTCCCTCACGCCCCCTGCAGGAGCTGGCTATGACGACTCGCGAGCCCCTCACCGTGAACGGCCGGCGCTACGCCTGGCCGGACCGCCCCCTGGTCGTGGTGTGCGTGGACGGCAGCGAGCCGGACTACATCCGGCGGGCCATCGCGGCGGGCGCCATGCCGTACCTGGCCGCGGCGCTGCCCGGCGGGACCGACCGCCTGGCCGACTGCGTGGTGCCGAGCTTCACGAATCCCAACAACCTGTCCATCGTCACCGGGGTGCCGCCCTCGGCGCACGGCATCTGCGGCAACTACTTCTTCGATCGCGAGGCCAACGCGGAGGTCATGATGAACGACCCCCGCTACCTGCGCTGCGGGACCATCCTGGCCGCCTTCGCCCG
>CAMLFJ010000203.1 GCA_946479205.1 uncultured bacterium
GTGGCGAGCGCGGCGGGCCGGTGGCCGGTGTCGATCCAGCCCAGGAGCTCGTCGAGGATCTCGGCGAAGTGGGCCTCGTGGCCCACGTCGAGCGCCGGGGGCACGTCGATCTCGTAGCTCACGGCATCCCGCGCACGGGCCTGCGCGCCCGGCCATTCCCCCCCGGTGAGCACCCGCGCGAGATGGCGGGCCAGCTCCGTGGTGTCGCCGCGGCCCTCGACGACCACCCGCCGCCGGAAGCCGGTCTCCGCGCTCTGCTCGACGCGGATCTCCGCGGCCCGCCCGCGCAGGACGAGGCGCGAGGTGTCGCCGCCGCCGGGCGGCGAGGAGACCTCCCAGCGCGTGGCCGCGCGCACGGTCGCGCCGCGGAGGCGGTAGCTCAGCTCCGCGTTGCAGAAGACCCGGAGCGCGTTGCCCTCGAGCGCGCCGCGCAGCTCCGGCGGCACCTCGCCCGCGCCGGAGATGCGGGTGAAGACGTCCAGCGGCACGCGCGTGGACCAGCCGCGCGCGGCGAGCAGCGTCGGCGCGGGCGCGGCGTCGGCGTCGAGCAGCCACTGCGCCTGGTCCACCTGGTGCGTGGGGATGTCCACCGCGCCGCCGCCCTGGACGCGCGAGTCGAAGAACCACCAGGGACGGCGGAGCGGGGCGCCGTCCACGCGCTTCTCGAAGTGGTGGACGCTCTCCTGCTCGACGGCGGGCTTCGAGGCGCCGTCGACCGCGAAGCCGCCGAAGACCTCGCGATCGTCCACGAGCCGCTTGACGAGCCGCCCGATCGTGTCGCGCCGGCCGGTCATCATCTCCCGCGCGATCGGCCCGCCCGCGAGGCTCGTCCGGATGGGGGCGAGGTCCGCCGGCTCGACCAGCCACGGCTTGTCGGCCAGTACGTGGAGGCCGGACGCGAGGAGCCGTTGCATCACGCGAGCCTTGCCGCCGTTCTTGCCCGCGAGCACCACCACGTCGCCCGGCCGCTCGACGAGGAGCTGGGCGAGGGGATCGGCCGACCGCCGAACGCGAGGCCGCCAGGCGGTGGGGCGCTCCGCGCGGGAATTGAAGCGCTCGACGAGCGCCAGGAAATCGTCGAGCTCCGGCCCCGCGGTGGCGTAGACGAACACCTCCGGGGCCACCGCGGCGTGCGCCGCCCTCAGGGTCAGGGTGGCGTGGAAGTGGCCCGGCTCGAGAAAGGTCAGGGTGTGCACGAAGGGCAGGCTAGCACATTGGCCTCCCGCGCCCGGGGCGCGTCGAGTACTATGGCCGTGCTCTCCGATGACCGGCACCGGACGCGCGCTCTTTCGATACCTGCCCGCCGCCGCGCTCTTCGTCGCGCTCCTCGTGGCCTGGCAGCTCGCGGTGACGGTGCTGCGGGTGCGCGAGTACCTGCTGCCCGCCCCGCTCACCGTCGTGCGCGCGATGCTGGGCGATGAGATCCCGTGGCTGCGGCATCTCACCATCACGTCGCTCGAGATCGTGGGCGCGTTCGCGCTGGCCGGCGCGGCGGGGGTGGCGCTCGGGATCGTGGTGGCGTGGTCGTCGCTGCTCGCGCGGGCCCTGCTGCCCTTCCTGGTGTTCGTCAACACGCTGCCCAAGGTCGCGGTGGCCCCGCTCTTCCTGCTCTGGATGGGCTACGGGGTGCTGCCCAACATGCTGATCGGGGCGCTGATCGGATTCTTCCCGGTCGTCATCAACACCGCGGTCGGCCTGACCCAGGTGGACGAGGAGTTGCTCGACCTGGGGCGCGTGTTCAACGCCCCCAAGTGGAAGGTCTTCGCCAAGATTCGCATCCCCAACGCCTTCCCCTATATCCTGAGTGCGCTCAAGATCACCGCGACCGCGGCGGTGGTGGGGGCCATCGTCGGCGAGTTCGTCGCTTCGCAGCAGGGGCTCGGCTACGTGATCGTCACCACCCAGGGCAGCATGAACACCCCGGTGGCCTTCGCGGCCCTGGTCTGGATCTCGCTGGTCGGTCTCGCGGTGTACGGGCTGGTGGTGCTGGCCGCGCGGCGCATCGCGCCGTGGGCGGAAACCGTGGAGTAGAGGAGGACAACCCATGCGACGTGTCTCGATTCTCGTCGGTCTCGTGATCATCGGCCTCGTGGTGGCGCTCGGCGGCGGCACCCCGTCCGCGCAGCAGCCGCCGCAGAAGGTCGTCTTCGCGCTCAACTGGTTCCCGGTGGGGGACCACGCGGCCTACTGGGTGGCCCTCGAGAAGGGCTACTACCGGCAGCGCGGCCTCGACGTGGACATGCAGAACTCCAAGGGCTCGGGCGACTCCATCGCCAAGGTGGACACCGGGCGCGCCGACGTGGGCCTCGCCGACAGCGCGGTGGTCATCGCCTCGGCGGCGCGGGGCACGAAGGTCAAGGTGGTCGGCATGGTCTTCGACAAGAGCCCGCTCAACATCTGGAGCCGGAAGGACGCGCCGATCACGAAGCCGAAGGACCTCGAGGGCAAGAGCGTGGCCGCGCCCCCGGGCGACGGGCAGCGTCAGATGTTCCCCGCCTTCGCTCGGCTGAACGGGATCGACGCGAGCAAGGTCACGTGGGTGAACGTGGAGCCCGCGGCCAAGGTGCCCGCGCTGGCCGAGAAGCGGGTGGACGCGGTGGCCGACTACACCACCGGGCTGCCGTTCTACGAGAAGGCCATCGGCAAGGGCAACGCGGTGATGCTGCCGTGGGCCGACCACGGCTTCGACATGTACAGCATGTCCATCATCGCGAGCGAGAAGACGATGAAGGAGCGCGGGCCGGTGCTGAAGGCGTTCCTGGAAGCCTCGTACCTCGGGTGGCGCGACGTGATGAGCGATCCCAAGTCGGCGCTCGAGATCTTCAAGAAGCGGGTGCCCGAGATCGACCTCTCGATCATCGAGCCCAACATGATGATGGGCCTCGACCTGATGAAGACCGACCGCTACGCGAAGAACGGCATCGGCTGGATGGAAGAGAAGAAGATGTGCGACTCGGTGGACCTGGTCAACACCTACATGGGCGTGCCGACCAAGGTCGAGTGCAAGGCGGTCTACACCAACGAATTCCTCACCAAGGTGGAGCTGCCCCGGTCCGCGCGCTGATCGTCACGGCGTGACCGATCTGATCCGCCTCGACCGGGTGGGGATGACCTATACGACGGCGTCCGGCCCGGTCGAGGCGCTGCGGGACATCGACCTCGCGGTGGGGCGCGGGGAGCTGGTGGCCATCGTGGGCCCGTCGGGCTGCGGCAAGTCCACCCTCCTGCGTGTCATCGCGGGATTGCGGGCGCCGAGCCGGGGCCGGGTCGAGGTCGACGGCCACGCGGTCACGGGGCCGCTGCCGTCGGTGGGCATGGTCTTCCAGGCGCCGGTGCTGCTCAAGTGGCGCACCATCGAGTCCAACGTGTTGCTGCCCGCCGAGCTCTCCGGGCTCGATCCCGCCGCCTACCGGAGCCGCGCGGCCGAGCTGCTGCGGCTGGTCGGCCTCGCCGAGTTCGCGGGGAAGCTGCCGCGCGAGCTGTCGGGCGGCATGCAGCAGCGCGCTTCCCTCTGCCGCGCGCTGCTGCTCGACCCGCCGCTCCTGCTGATGGACGAGCCGTTCGGCGCGCTCGACGCGATGACACGCGACGAGATGAACCTGGAGCTCCTGCGCGTCTGGGGCGAGGGCAGCCGCGCGCGCAAGACCATCGTGTTCGTCACCCACTCGATCCCGGAGGCGGTCTTCCTCGCCGACCGCGTGGTGGTCATGACGCCTCGCCCGGGCCGGCTGGCGCGCGTCTTCAACGTGCCCCTCGCGCGGCCGCGGACCGTCACCTCACGTGCCGGCGCCGACTTCGGCGCGCTGACGCTCGCGGTGCACGAAGCGCTGGGCGCTTAGTTTGGGGTCAGGTCTTACATTCCGACATTTTTTCGCCCTCGTCGGTGCGGTGCGCTTGGGGAAAATGTCGGAATGTAAGACCTGACCCCTCCTACGACGCGAGGGTGCCGCCGTCCACTGCCAGCACGTGGCCGGTGACCATGGCGGAGGCGGCGGAGGCGAGGTAGAGGGCGGCGCCGATCAGCTCGTCGGGCTTGCCCATGCGGCCCATCGGAACGCGGCGCATCGCGCGCTCGTAGTAGTTGGGCTCGCGGTGGATCAGGTCGCCGATGTTGGACTCGAACCACGAGGGCGCGATCGCGTTGACGCGCACGTGCTGGGGCGCCCACTCCGCCGCGAGCGCCCGCGTCAGCATCACCACGCCGCCCTTGCTCGCCGCGTAGGCCACGGTGCCGGTCAGGCCGATCTCACCCGCGATGGACGCGATATTGATGATGGACCCGCGGTTGCGCGCGAGCATGCGCTGCCCCACGACCTGGCAGCCCCAGAACACGCCGCTCAGGTTGACCGCGATCACCCGATGCCACTCGGCCTCGGGGAACCGGTCGGCGGGGCTGCGGTGCGTGATGCCCGCGCTGTTGATGAGCACGTCGATGGCGCCGAGCCGGTCCTCGGCCTCCGCGGCCATGCGCTCCACGCTGGCCCGGTCGGCCACGTCCACCGCCACCTCGAGCGCGCGGCCTCCGGCCTTCGCGATCCCGTCGGCCACCACCTTGGCCTGGCCCGCGTTGGCGTCCGCCACCGCGACCGCGGCACCCGCCTCGGCCAGCCCGCGGGCCATGGCCGCGCCCAGGCCCCCCGCGCCGCCCACCACCACCGCGGTCTGCCCGTCCAGCCGGAAGAGATCGAGGCTCGTCATGCCCGGCGGGCCGGCTGGATCAGCTCCAGGGTGATGTCGTCGGGATCGAAGAAGTAGACGCCCTTGGCGCCCGCGTTGCGCCCGTGGGTGATGTCGACCGGGGCCGACTTGAACCGCACGCCCTTGGCCTTGAGGTCGGCGTAGGTGGCGTCGAGGTCCTCCACCATGAAGGCCACGTGACCGTTGCCGGGAATGTAGGTGTTGGCGTCGCCCCGGCTCCCGCGCGGCCGGCGGTACTCGAGCAGCTCGATGTGATGCCCCGGGGCCGCGTCCGGCCCCGCGGGCAGGCGCAGGAGCGCGATGCGCAGCTCCGCGTCCGGGTAGCCGACCACCGCGCGCAGGTAGGGCTGGCTGCTGTCCCACTGGGTGATCAGCTCGAGGCCCAGCAGGTCGCGGTAGAACGCGACCGATCGGTCCAGATCGCTGACGGTGAGTCCGGTGTGCAGGATCCCGCGAACGCCCATGGTCGGGGTTCCTCCGCCCGACAGTCTAGAGGGGCACGCGGCGGTTGACAAGGCGCAGCAGTCATCGCAGAGTCTTGGCACCGAAGACCACCCACTCGCTCCGTGGAGGTGCTGGAATGGCGCGTCGAACGATCTCGCTCCGGTGGCTGACCGCGCTCGTGATCAGCGCGTTGCTCACATTCGCGACCACCCCCGCCGACGCGCAGAAGAAGGGCGGCGTGCTCCGGGTCGGCAATCTCGGCGAGCCGCCCGCGCTCGACGCGCACTGGACCACCGCGAGCATCACCGAGACGCTGACCAATCACATCTACGAGGGGCTCTACAGCCTCGACCGCGACAAGAAGCCGATCCCGATGCTGGCCGAGAGCCACACCGTCAGCAAGGACGCGCTCACCTACACCTTCAAGCTCCGGCAGGGCGTGAAGTTCCACAACGGCAAGGAGATGTCCTCCGAGGACGTGGTGGCCTCGCTCAATCGCTGGGGCAAGCAGTCCAACTACGGCAAGTCGCTCTACGCCCAGGTTGCGGAGGTGCGAGCCCTCGACAAGTACACGGTGGAGATGAAGCTCAAGGAGAAGTCGGCCATCGTGCTCATCTCCCTCGCCGTCCCGAACAATTTCGGCGCCATCTATCCAAAGGAGATCGTCGACAAGTTCGCGCCGGAGGTGAAGGTGACCGAGTACGTGGGCACCGGCCCCTTCAAGCTCGCGGAGTGGAAGCCCGACCAGTACATCCGGATGGTGCGCTTCGACGACTACAAGTCGCGCAATGAGAAGCCGAACGGGTACGGCGGGGGCAAGACCGCGTGGGTGGACGAGATTCGCTGGGTGCCGGTGCCCGAGGTGGCGACGCGCGTGGCTCAGGTGGAGACCGGCGAGCTCGATTTCGCCGACGACCTGAATCTCGACGCCTACGATCGGCTCAAGGCCTCGTCCGGGGCCCGGCCCATCGTCTCGAAGCCGTACTACTGGCTCGTCGCGGTCATGAACAAGAAGGAAGGGCTGATGACGAACCAGAAGCTGCGTCAGGCCTGGCAGGCGGCCATCGACATCGAGCCCATCATGAAGAACGTGGCGGGCGGCAAGTCGGAATTCTACCGCATGGACAGCAGCCTCGCCCCGGTGGAGATCACCGCCTGGCACACCAAGATGTCGGGGCTGCCCTGGAACGAGCGCAATCGGGACAAGGCCAAGCGGCTCCTGCAGGAGGCGGGCTACAAGAAGGAGCCGATCCGCTTCATGACCACCCAGGAGTACAAGTGGATGTACGACTTCGCGCTGCTCAGCAAGCAGCAGCTCGAGGACGTGGGCTTCAACATCGACCTGCAGGTCGTCGACTGGGCCACCCTCGTCAAGCGGCGCAACAATCCCAAGGAATACGACGTGT
>CAMLFJ010000204.1 GCA_946479205.1 uncultured bacterium
CGCGGCCCGTCATCCAGGCCCGTCCGGTGATCTCGGGAATCACCGCGGGAGTGCCCGCCACGTCGGTGAGGCCCGCGATCCGCCCGGTGAAGAGCGTGCCGATGATGGACTCGTGACCGAACGCGTCCCCCACCCCGAGCCGGCCGCGGGCGTGGAGATTGGCGAGCCGCGCGGAGGTCCCGGTCCCGCAGGGCGAGCGGTCGAGGCCGGCAGGCGCGACCACCACCGCGTTGCGGAGCTGCGCGTCGGCCCGCCGCGCCAGCTCGTGGAACTGCACGTAGAGCAGCCCGCGCGCTTCCGGCATCGCGGGATGCACCAGCGGCACGCGCGCCTCGATGGCGAGCCTGATCCGCTCGCCCACGTCCACCAGCCGGGCCGCCTCCTTCGGCTCGAGCGTGAGGCCGCACGCCGCCGCCTCCACCAGCGCGTAGAAGTGACCGCCGTAGGCCAGATCGAAGCCCACGCGGCCGAGTCCCGGCACCTCCACGTGCAGGTCGAGCCCCACCGAGAACGCGGGCACGTTGCGGATCGTCACCGAGGTCGGCCGCCCCGGCTGGCTCACGACCCGGCAGGAGACCAGCCCGGCGGGCGTGTCGAGGGTCACGGTCGCGAGCCCGTCCGGCGCGGCCACGCGCCCCGTCTCCACGAGCATGGCGCCGAGCGCGATGGCCCCGTGCCCGCACATGTGCACCGGGCCGAGCGGCTCGATGAACAGGACGCCCACGTCGGCCCCCGGCGTCACCGGATCGGTCAGGATCGCGCCGCACATGGCGGCGTGGCCGCGCGGCTCGTAGAGCGCCATGCCCAGCAAGTCGCGGCCGTGCGCGGCCAGGTGCTCGCTCTGCTCCATGAGGGACGCGCCGGGGACGCGGGAAACCCCGTCGACGATGAACCGCATGGGCTCGCCCTCGGTGTGGTAGTCGATCACGGAGAGCGTGCGCGCGGACGGCCGCGTCACCGCGCGGTCTCCAGCAGCTCGTGCAGAATGCCTTCGCGGAGCCCGCGGTCGCTCACCACGAGGTGCTCGCGCCGGAACCGGGTCAGCGTGGCCAGGCAGATCGCGATGCCGGGAATGATCACGTCCGCTCGGCCCGGCTCGAGGCACGGCAGCCGCCCCCGGTCGGCGACGGAGAGCGCGCCGAGCCGGGCCAGCTCCCGCTCCACCGCCGCGCGGCCGAGCCGGTGGCCGTGAACCCGCGCCGCGTCGTAGGCGGAGAGGCCGAGGTCCAGCGCGGCGAGCGTGGTGACGGTGCCCGCGGTGCCGACCAGCTCGCCGACCTTCGCCGACGCGATCGCGTCCGGCACCTCCGCGGCCAGCCGGCGCTCGATGCGCTCCCGCATGGACGCGAAGCGATCCCACCGCACCGGCCCCGGCTCGCCCCACTCTTCCACGAGCGGCACCACGCCCAGCCGCAGGCTCACCGCCGCCGCCGGCTCGCCGTCGCGGGCCAGCACGAACTCGGTGCTGCCGCCCCCGATGTCGAACAGGACGAACGAGTCGCCGAGGGCGGGGAGCCCGGAGGTGACGCCCTGGAGCGTCAGGCGCGCCTCGTCCTCGCCCGAGACGACCTCCACGGACTCGCCCGATTCCGCTTCCAGGCGCGCGACGAACTCCGCGCGGTTGCCCGCCTCGCGAACCGCGCTGGTGGCCACGATGCGGACGCGCGTGGCGCCGAGCCCCCGCGCGTCGCGCGCGAACTCGGCGACCGCGGCGGCGGTGCGCCGCATGGGCTCCGGGAGCAGGCGCCCCGCCCCCGCCTGCCCTTCCCCGAGTCGCGTCACCCGCTGGGTCTGGTGGAGCGGGCGCCACCCGCCTCCGTCGGTCTCGACGACGAGCAGCCGGACCGTGTTGGTGCCGAGATCGACGGTCGCGAGACGCCGCGGCCGCTCGGTCAAGCCGGGCGGCGGAGGGTGAGCGCGTCCGTGACCGCTTCGCGGACCCGATCGGGCTGCACCGGCTTCACCAGCATCACGTCCACCCCGCATTCCCGGAGACGCTCCTCGTGCAGCCGGCGGCCCCACCCGGTGAGCAGCACCACCGCGGTTCCGGGACTGCGCTTCTTGACCGCGGAGGCCAGGTGCAAACCGGACCGATCGCGCAACGCCAGATCGGTGAGGACCACGTCGATGCCCCCCTGCCCGAGCCGCACGAGCGCGGCGTCCGCGTCCGGCACCGCCTCCACGCGATGGCCCGCCGCCATGAGGGTGTCCATCACCTCGGTGCGGATGCCTTCCTCCTCCTCGACCACCAGGACGGAGCCGGTGCGCTCGGCGGGCGGTCGGGATTCGATCGCGGCCGCGCGCGCCGGCTCCGCGGCCGCTGGCGGGGGCGGGGGCGGGGCCGGCCGCAGCCCCACCGCGGGCAGCCACAGCGTGACCCGCGTCCCGCCGCTCGCGCCCGCGCGGTCCAGCTCGAGCCGCCCGCCCGCGCGGAGCACCACCGCCTCGGCGACGCTCAGCCCCAGTCCGAGGTGGCCGGGCCGCGTGGTGAAGAAGGGATCGAAGATGCGCGGGCGGATCTCCGACGGGATGCCCTCCCCGGTGTCGACGAGGACCAGCTCGGCGCCGTCGGCGTGGCCGCGGGTGCGCACGGTCAGCGTCCCGCCCGCGGGCATCGCCTCCACCGCGTTCAGCACGAGGCCGACCACCGCCTCGCGCAGCGCGGTGGCGCCGGCCTCGACCGGCGGCGTCACGCCCAGCTCTGCGGTCATCTCGATCGCGCCCCGCGACCCGGGCTCGGCCCGGAGCCGCGCGCGCGCGAAGCTCACCGCCTCCTGCGCGATCGCCGGCAGCTCGGCCACCGCGCCGCGCTGATCGGCCTCCGCCAGCCCGAGCAGCCGCTGGAGCAGATCGGTGCCGCGCCACGCGGCTTCCTCGAGCGCGACCAGCCCTTCGCGCAGCGGATCGTCGGGGGCGCGGGCGAGCAGGAGCTGCGCGCGACCGAGCAGCGTCGCGAAGACCGGGTGGAGCTCGCGGGTGAGCCCGGCCCCGAGGGCGGCCAACACGCGCGTCCGCTCATCCCGCCCCACGTCGACCTGCTCGGTGTCCCGCTCGGCAAGCGCGTGGCGGCTCTCGGCGAGCTGGCGCTCCGTCTCGAGCGCCCCGGCGGCCAGGGCCGCGAGCATCAGGGCGGACTCGGTCTCCTCGGGCGAGAAGTCCCGCGGCTCGGGATCGGCCAGGCAGAGGAGCCCCACCACGCGGCCGCGGGCGCGCATCGGCACCAGCAGGGCCGCGCGGATCCCCTCCTCCTCGAAGAGGCCGGGGCGACCGGGGCGCCGGGCCTGGAGGTCGCGGATCGCCACCGGCGTCTCGGCGGCGAAGCCCTCGACGAGCACGTCGTCGTCCGCGCGGAGCCGCTCGAGCCCGACGCTGGCCAGCAGCCCCGCGCCCGCGAGCACGCCGACGCGCCCGGGGCCGGAGCCGGCCAGCGCGAGGGCCCCTCGCACGCCGGCCAGCCGGCAGCCCGAGTCGGCGACGCGGGCCAGGATCTCGCGCGGCTCGCGCACGGGGAGGTTCGCGTCCACGAGCCCGCGCAGCTCCCGCAGGTGCGCGAGGTGATCGCCCCGGCGCTCGAGCAGACGCTGGTGGACGAGCGAGGAGCCGACGCGGTCGGCGATGACGAGCAGCAAGAGCACGTCGGTGGTGGTGAACGGCGCGCCGAGATCCTGGCGGCCCGCGAAGAGCACGCCGGCCGCCTCCCCCTCGGTCCGCACCGGCACCGCGATGCCCTGGCGCATCGGGAAGCGCGCGACGAATGGATCGCGGGCGGTCGGCTCGGCGGCCGCGTCGTAGGTCAGCACGCGCTTCTCGGCGAAGACGCGCCCGACGAGGCCCTCGCCCGGATCGAGCACCACGCTTTCCATGTCGTCACGCCGGAAGCCGCGGCCCGAGCGGGGCACGAGCCGTCCGGTCGTCTCGTCCAGGATGAAGAGGAGGGTGCGATCGGCGGCCAGCAGCCGGGAGACCCGATCCATCGCCAGCCCGAACACCTCGCCGGGTGGCAGCCCGAGCGGCGGGACCGACAGGATCTCCTGGAAGATGTCGAGGGCGTGGGCGTCCCGATCGGGGGAGCCGGCCGGGCCCGGCTCGTCGCCCAGGCGCTCCCGGAGGCTCTCGAGGGCGTGGCCCAGCTGAGAGAGCGCGGTGCGGACGGAGTCGCCGCTCATCGCGGGACCCTCCAAGTCACTTCCCGGCGAGCGTGCGGATGAACCGGACGACGGCCCAGCGATCGTTCTCGGGCAGGTGCCGCCACGAGGGCATGGCCCCCCGCCCGTTGGTCACCTTCCAGAAGATCTCCCCGTCCGGCTCGCCCTGCACCCGCTGCGACGTCCAGTCCGCCGGCTTGGGGTTCAGGGCGATCGCGGCCGGCCCGTTACCCTTACCGAGGGGCCCGTGGCACGACACGCAATTGATCTTGGCGACCTTCTCGCCCTGCTCGATCGTCTTCTTGTCGGCGGGGAGCGGGTTCTTCTTGGTCTTCTCGGATTCGGGCGCGACCCACGGCCCGGTCTGGGCGGCCACGTCCGCCGGACCGCGGCCCGAGGCGAGGATCAGCAGGATCACGGCCAGCGCGAGTCCAGCGGCGCGGGTAACGAGCGACAGCGAAGTCATCGAGGGCCTCCTGTGGCAGCCGGAACCTGAAGCGAATCATCCCGTCATCATTGACGAAACGCATGTTCATTTAACACCACGCTTCCGCGGGGGGTCAAGTCCTTCCCCGGTTTTCGCGGTTGCCGCGGGCGTGTGCTATGGTCTCGGCGTTCATGGCCGACGAACCCGTCCATCTCGTTGCGGTGATCGGCGCGGGGCCCGCCGGCCTCTTCGCGGCCCGCGCGCTCGCCGCGACCGGCGCCCGCGTGGTCCTCCTCAACCGCGACATCAAGCCGGGCGGGCTCGCCGAGTACGGCATCTTCCTGAACAAGTACAAGATGAAGGGCGGGTTGCGGCGCCAGTTCCAGAAGATCCTTAGCGACCCGCGCGTAACCTACCTTGGACACGTGCTGATCTCCAGCAAGGGAGATCTCACGGTTCAGGACCTGGCAGCCCTGGGCTTCGACGCGCTCGTCTACGCGATCGGGGCGCAGGGCACGAAGTACCTGGGCGTGGAAGGCGAGCGCCTCCCGGGCGTCTACCACGCCAAGGATCTCGTCTATCACTACAACCGCCTGCCGCCCTTCAGCGAGCGGCCCTTCCCCATGGGCCGCCGGGTGGCCATCGTCGGCGTCGGCAACGTGATGGTGGACATCGCGAACTACTGCGCGCACTTCGCGGACTGCGACGAGATCATCGCGATCGCGCGCCGGGGCCCGTTCGAGAAGGCCTACGACGACCGCGAGTTCGAGGACGTGGAGGACGCCTTCGATCACGCGCTCTACCGCGACGAGATCGAGCGCGTCCGGCCGCGGCTCCTGGCCGCGGGCCAGAATCCCGACGAGCTGCTCACCGCGCTCGCGGCCAAGCCCGAGCCGTTGCCGCGGGCGCATGCCCGCCTGCGCTTCCGCTTCCTGGCCTCGCCGAAGCGCGTGCTGGCCGAGGGGGGCCGCGTGACCGGGCTCGAGGTGGAGGAGAACCGGCTCGAGCGCAAGGGGGACCGCATCGTTGCGGTCGGCACCGGTGAGATCTCGGTCGTCCCGGCCGACACCGTGGTATTCGCGGTGGGCGACCGGGTAGACGAGGACGCGGGACTCCCCTACAAGGACGGGCTCTACCTCACGGTGCCCGGCGACGATCCGGCCGCGGCCTACCAGGTGCTCGATCCCGCGGCGGGGGGCGCGCAGCCGGGGATCTTCGTGGTCGGCTGGGCCCGGCGCGCCAGCGACGGCGTGGTGGGCCGCGCGCGGCTCGACGCGGAGACCGGGATCAGGCACGTCGCCACCTATCTCGCAGCCCGGCCGAAGCGACCGGCCGCCGCGGCCGAGCAAGGAGTCGACGCGCTTCGCCGCACGCTGGTCGAGCGGGGCGCCACCGTCGTGGACTACCCGGCGGTGCAGCGGCTCGAGGCAGCGGAGAAGGCGCGCGCGGCGGCGGACAAGGTGGAAGAGTTCAAGTTCCGCAGCGATCGCGAGATGCTGGACGCGATCCGAACCTAGCCGTCCCGCCGGGCGAGCAGCAGCAGGAGCGACGCCGCGACGCCGTAGGCGGCGGCCAGCGCGTGCGGCGCTCCGCTTGCCACCTCCCATGGCCAGAACACCGCGCCCCCGGGCAACGGGGAGTGAATCAGTCCGAACAGGGTGGCCACCGCCGCGATCGCCAGGACCGCGGCCGCGACCCGCAGGCGCCGGTCGATGATCGCGACCAGGGCGGAGCCCCACACCAGCGCGGTCAGGATGAACCCGTTCCCCAGCACGAGGAGCGCGCTCCACAGCAGCCGGCCCTCGCCCGCGAGATCGGCCGGGCTCTTGCCCACCCCGCCGAGCAGCAGGCCGCCCTCGATGAGGACCAGCGCGGCCACCGCGGGCAGGAACGACACCGCGACCGCGGGGGCGTGGCGGGCCGGCGAGGCCAGGAAGGCGACAACCGCGGCGATCTCCTCCGGCCGGGCGAA
>CAMLFJ010000205.1 GCA_946479205.1 uncultured bacterium
GTGCCGCGCCCGGGAATGGGCCCGATGATGCGCACCGCCGCCACCTTCATGGCCAGCGCCAGGTCGTCGGCCAGGTTCACCACCTGGCTCACCTTCACGCCCGCCGCCGGCTCGAACTCGTAGGACGTGATCACCGGGCCCGGGCTCGCCTGCACGATGTGGCCGTCCACCCCGAAGTCGTGGAGCTTCTTCTTGAGCGTCTGCGCGTTGCCCTCCAGCTCCTCGCGCGTGCGCTGGAGCGACGAGGCCGGCGGCGCCGCGAGCAGGCCGACCGCGGGCAGCTTGAACGCCTCCGCGCCGCCCTTGCCGAAGTCGAACGTCTCCTGCCAGGCGAGCCCCTTGTCGGTGAGCCCCGACTTGACCTTCGGCTGCTCCTTCACCACGAAGGGTGGCGGCGCGGCCGGCTGATCGGTCGCCGGCCAGCCTCCCGGCGGCACTGCGGCCATCAGCGGCAGGTCCGCCGACGCCGGGCTCCCCCGCAGGCTCTTCTTGCCCTCCGGGCGCCGCAGCCGCCCGAAGCGCGCCCGCAGCGTGCGCGAGAGCACGCCGTACGGGATGCGCGTGACGAAGAGCACGCCGACCGGGATCAGGGCGAGCAGGACGATCCAGGTGCCCGCGGTGCCGATGGAAGCCCGAAGCGCCTCGGAGACCGCCCAGCCCACCACGCCCCCCTTGTGCAGCCGGTACTCGGCCAGCGTGTCGGAGGCGCGGGCCAGGACGCCGGTGGCGCTGACCAGCAGGATCAAGAGCCCGACGCCGGCCTGCCAGCCGTGGGCCACGCGGGGGCGCACGAAGGCCGAGACGCCGTACAGCGCCAGCAGGACCGGGAACAGATAGCCCGCATAGCCGAAGGCCTGGAAGGAGCCCCAGCCGAGCCAGGCCCCGACCGGGCCCACCGGACTCGACTGGTCGAGCGGGTGCACCATCGGATCGTAGGCGTAGAGCGCCACGAACCCGAAGCCCGCCAGGGCCAGGGCGAGAATCCCTTTGGCCTCGCGCACCCAGCGGCCGGGCTCGGCTTTCCCCTGGCGCGGCCCGCGGCGCCGGGGCGCCCCGTCGCGGGCGCTCTCGCGCGGGCCGGGGGGCAGGATCTTCTCGATCGTCACCTTCTCCGCCATCAGACCTCCAGGATCACGGGCAGCACGACCGGCTTGCGCTGGAACCGCTGGTTGATGAATCGCCGCGCGGCGCTGCGCACCATCGCGCCCACCAGCTCGCGGTCGAAGGCCTCCGGCTCCCGCCGGGCGGCCAGGGCGTCCCGCACCGCGGTCTTGACCTCCTCCATCAGGGCATCCGCCTCCTTCATGTATACGAACCCGCGCGAGACGATCTCGGGTCCCGCCACGATCAATCCGGTCGTGCGGTCGATGGTCAGGGCGATCACCAGCATGCCCGCCTCGGCCAGGAGCTGGCGGTCGCGGAGCACCACGCTGCCCACGTCGCCCACGCCCTTGCCGTCCACCAGCACCGGCCCGGCCGGGTAGCCGCCGAGCACCCGGGTGCCGGACGCGGTGACCTCGAGCCCGAGCCCGTCCTCGATGAGGAAGATGCGGTCCTTGGGGATGCCCACGCCCTCGGCGAGCCGCGCGTGCTGGAGGAGGTGCCGGAACTCGCCGTGCACCGGCACGAAGTAGCGCGGGCGCGTGAGCGCGAGCATCTGCTTGAGATCCTCCTGGCTCGCGTGCCCCGAGACGTGGACGAAGGCCACGTCCTCCCAGAGCACCTCCGCGCCGCGGCGCAGGAGCGCGTTGATCACGCGGCCGATCACCCGCTCGTTGCCCGGGATCACGCGCGAGGAGAAGATGACCAGGTCGCCCGGCCCCGCGTGGACGTACTTGTGATCGCCCGCCGCGATCAGCGAGAGCGCCGAGTTGGGCTCGCCCTGGCTGCCGGTGGACACGATCACCTGGCGCTGGACGGGCAGCTCGGCCAGCTCCTCGAGCGGCAGGATCAGGCCCTCCGGCACCGTGAGATAGCCCATCTCCTGGGCGACCGCCACGTTCGTCATCATGCTCTTGCCGAGCAGCGCGACGTGGCGGTGGCACTGCGCGGCCAGGTCGAGCACCTGCTGGATGCGGTGAATGTGCGACGCGAACGTGGCGACGATGATGCGCCCGGGCGCCTCCGCGAAGCGGCCGGCGAGCGCCTCCCCCACCAGGCTCTCCGAGCCGGTGTGCCCCGGACGGCCGACATTGGTCGAGTCCGAGCACAGCACGAGCACGCCGCGCTCGCCCAGCGCCGCGAAGCGCGAGTAGTCCGGCTGCTGGCGGTCGATCGGGTGCGCGTCGAGCTTGAAGTCGCCGGTGTGGACCACGGTGCCCAGCGGCGTCTCGATCGCGAGGCCGATGCCGTCGGCGATCGAGTGCGTCACGCGGATCGGCTCGACCGTGAAGGCGCCGATCACGAGGCGATCGCCCGGCGCGTAGGCGCGCAGGTCGGCCTGCTCGAGCACACCGTGCTCGGCGAGGCGGTGCTTGGCGATCGCCAGGGTCAGCGGCGTGCCGTAGACCGGCACCGGGAACTCCCGCAGCAGATAGGACAGGGCCCCGATGTGATCCTCGTGACCGTGGGTGAGCACCACCGCGCGGAACGCGTCGCGCCGCTCGCGGAGGTACGAGAAGTCCGGGATGGCGAAATCCACCCCGGGCATCTCGTCGTCCGGGAAGAGCAGGCCGCAGTCCACCGCCAGGATGTCGGGGCCGCACTCGATCAGCATCATGTTGAGCCCGATCTCGCCCAGGCCGCCCAGCGGAATGCACCGGAGCGCCGGCTCGCCGGGCGTATCGATCGGAACGGGATCTGGCCTGTAAGTGGTGTTCATTGCGGATTTTTCATCCTACCACCGGGCCCTAGCCGGGCCCAAGGAACAGGGCTAGCCCGCCGTGGCGGCGAGCCGGGCGAACTCGGCCAGCGAGAGGGTCTCGGCGCGGCGGCCCGGGTCGATCGCGGCGGCCTCGCACAGCCGGCGGGCGCGCTCGGCCCCCAGGGCCAGGCCGGCGGCCAGGGAATTCGCCAGGCTCTTGCGGCGCTGGCCGAAGGCCGCGCGCACCACGGTGGCGAACCGGGCGGGATCGGCCACCGGGACGGGCGGCGTGCGGTGCGGGACCAGGTGGAGCACCGCCGAATCCACCTGCGGGGGCGGGCTGAAGGCGCCGGGCGGCACCGAGAAGGCCAGGCGCGCCGCGACCGACACCTGGGTGAGCACCGAGAGCGCGCCGTAGGTCTTGCCGCCCGGCTCGGCGGCCACGCGCTCGGCCACTTCCTTCTGGAGCATGAGGGCCATCTCGTCGATGGCCGGGGCGGCGTCCACCAGGGCCGCCAGGATGGGCTTGCCCACGCTGTACGGGAGGTTGCCCACGACCAGCACGCGGCCGGCGGGATCCGGCGCGAGCGCGCGCAGCGACCGGTAGTCGAACTGGCGGGCGTCCGCCTGGCGCACCTCCACGTGGGGCGACGCGGTGAAGCGCGCCTGGAGCGTCGCGGCCAGCTCCGCGTCGATCTCGAGCGTGAGGAGCCGCCCGGCGCGCGCGGCCAGCGTCTCGGTGAGGGCGCCACGTCCGGGGCCGATCTCGACGACGAGATCGCGCGCGGTGGGCGCCACCAGGTCCACGATCCGGTCCACCACCGAGCGGTCCCGCAGGAAGTGCTGGCCGAGCGCGCGGGTGCGGCCGCGCGTGGGCGCCCGGTAGACCGGGGCGCGCGGCGCGGCGGCCCGCGCGTTCCGGCGCGGGCTCACCGCCGGGCCTGCTGGTGCCGCAGATCCTCGAGAAGGGCGCCGTAGACCTCGCGCACGCGCTTCGCGGTCTCCTCGCGGGTCCCCGAGTTGTCGATGACGTAGTCGCCCGCGCGGGCCTTCACGGCGAGCGGCATCTGGCTCGCGGTGCGGGCGCGCGCGGCCTCCTCGGTGGAGCCGTCGCGCGCCATCAGCCGCCGGAGCTGGGTGGCCGGATCGGTGGTCACCACCACCACCTTGTCCATCTTCTTGTGGCCGCCGGACTCGACGAGCAGGGCGGCGTCCCAGATCAGGAGGCCGTCGAAGCCCTGGCGCTCGAGGTCGGCCATGATCTTCTCGAAGCGCGCCCGGATCGCCGGATGGGTGATCGCCTCGAGCCGCTTCCGCTTGGCCGGATCGGGGAAGACGATCTCGCCGAGCCGCGCGCGGTCGAGCCGGCCGTCGGGCTGCAGGACGTCCCTGCCGAACTCCACCACGATCTGGGTGTGGGCCGGTGTGCCCGGCTCCACCACCTCGCGAGCCAGGGCGTCGGCGTCCACCACCCGCACGCTCGGGCCGGCCAGCAACCCGGTGACCGTGCTCTTGCCGGTGGCGATGCCGCCGGTGAGGCCGACGAGGAGGAAGCCCTTCACACCGCGGCCCAGTCGGCGCCGGTCTTCACGTCCACCTTGAGCGGCACGTCGAGCGAGAGCGCGGACTCCATGACCTCGGTGGCCAGCGCCTGCAGGCGCGGGAGCTCCGCGGGCGGCGCCTCGAAGAGCAGCTCGTCGTGCACCTGTAGCAGCATGCGGCTCTCGAGCCGGTGGGCGGCCAGCTCCTGGGCCATCCGGACCATCGCGATCTTGACCAGGTCCGCGGCGGTGCCCTGGATGGGCGCGTTGGTGGCCATGCGCTCGCCGAAGCCTCGCAGGTTCGGGTTGCCGCTGCGCAGCTCGGGCAGGTAGCGGCGCCGCCCGAGCAGCGTGCTGACGAAGCCGCGCTCGCGGCCCTCCGCGACGGTGCGCGCCAGGTACGCCTTGACCTTCGGATGCCGGGCGAAGAACCGGTCGAGGAACTCCTGCGCCTGCTTGGTGCTCATGTCGAGCCCGCGGGAGAGCCCGAACGCGGTGACGCCGTAGATCACCGCGAAGTTCGTGGTCTTGGCGATGTCGCGCTGCTCGGGGGTCACCGCGTCCAGCGCGACCCCGAAGACCTCGGAGGCGGTGCGGCGGTGGATATCCTCGCCGCGGCGGAACGCCTCGATCAGGCTCTCCTCGCCCGAGACGTGGGCGAGGATGCGCAGCTCGATCTGCGAGTAGTCGGCGGCGAGGAACTGCCAGCCCGGCTCGGGCACGAAGGCGGCCCGGATGCGGCGGCCCAGCTCGGTGCGCACCGGGATGTTCTGGACGTTCGGATTGCTCGACGACAACCGGCCGGTCGCGGCCACGAGCTGGTTGAACGAGGTGTGGATGCGCCCGGTCGTCGCGTTGATCAAGGTCGGCAGCGCGTCCGCGTAGGTGGACTTGAGCTTGGCGAGCGTGCGGTGCTCGACGATGCGCGCGGGGAGCTCGTGGCCGAGGGCCAGCTGCTCGAGCACGTCCGCGTCGGTGGAGTAGCCGGTCTTGGTCCGCTTCACCGGCGGCAGCTTGAGCTTCTCGAACAGGATCTGGGCGAGCTGCTTGGGCGAGCCGATGTTGAACTCCTCGCCGGCCAGCGTGAAGATCTCACGCGTCGTCCGCTCGAGGTGCACCTCGAGCTCGCGGGAGAACTCCCCGAGCCGGTCCGGGTCCACCCGGATGCCGTGCCGCTCCATGCGCGCGAGCACGCCGATCAGCGGGCGCTCGATGTCCTGGTAGAGCGCCTGGAGGCCCACTTCCTGCAGGGCGCGCGGCTGCATCGCCCACAGGTCCCAGATCCAGCGGGCCCGCGTGCCGGGCCGCGCGATACCGGGCCCCTGGCCGAGCAGCTCCGCACAGACCTCCTCGAGCTTGTAGTTGGTGCGCGCCGGATTGAGCAGGTAGGCGGCCACCGCGGTGTCCTCGCACGCGGGCAGCGCCCCGCCGCGGGCCAGCCACCACTCGCCGAGCGGCTTCACGTCGTGGCCGATCAGCGTCCGGCCGCCCAGATCAGGCGGCGCGCTCTTCCAGGCCGCGAGCTCGAGCACCGCGGGCCCGGCCGCCGCGTGATAGAGCCCGAGGGCGGTCAGCGCGGGGTCCGGCGGGCCGCCGTCGCCGACGGCTTCGACGGCGAGCGGCTCGCCCGCGGGCACCTGGGCCAGGTAGCCGGCGAGCGCGGCCGCGTCCGCCAGGGTCGGGACGTCGCCGCCGGTCGCCGCGGGCGCGGGCTCGGCCGGCACCTGGCGCAGCAGGCTGTGGAACTCGAGCTCGGTCCAGAGCGCGCGCAGGCGGTCCCAGTCGGGCTCGCGGCGGCGGAAGGCCTCCAGATCCACCGCGATCGGCACCCGCGTGCTGACCGTCGCCAGCTCGCGGGAGAGCAGCGCCTGCTTGCGGTTGGCGGCCAGCGTCTCCCGCAGCTTGCCCGGCACCAATGAGAGGTTCTCGTAGAGCCGCGCCACGCCGCCGAACTGGCCGATCAGCTTGGCCGCGGTCTTCTCGCCCACCCCGGGCACGCCCGGGATGTTGTCGATGGAATCGCCCATCAGGGCCAGGATGTCGGGGATCTGCTCGGGCTCCACCCCCCACTTGGCCTTCACCGCGGCCTCGTCGAAGACCACCCGGTCCCCGCCCCGGCCGGTGGTCGAGAACACGCGCACCCGCGGGCTCACGAGCTGGAGCATGTCCTTGTCGGAGGTGACCAGGACGAG
>CAMLFJ010000206.1 GCA_946479205.1 uncultured bacterium
CCGGGCGTCGGGCTCATCTCCCCGCCCCCGCACCACGACATCTACTCGATCGAGGACCTGGCCCAGCTCATCCACGATCTGAAGAACAGCAATCCGAAGGCGCGCATCAGCGTGAAGCTCGTCTCCGAGGTGGGAGTGGGCACGGTGGCGGCGGGGGTGGCCAAGGCCCACTCCGACGTGGTGCTGATCTCCGGCCACGACGGCGGCACCGGGGCGGCCCCGCTCACCTCGATCAAGCACGGCGGGACCCCGTGGGAGCTGGGGCTCGCGGAGACGCAGCAGGTGCTGGTGATGAACAAGCTGCGGGACCGGATCATCGTGCAGGTGGACGGCCAGATGAAGACCGGGCGCGACGTGATCATCGGCGCGCTCATGGGCGCCGAGGAGTTCGGCTTCTCCACCGGGCCGCTCGTGGTCATGGGCTGCATCATGATGCGGGTCTGCCATCTCAACACCTGCCCGGTCGGCATCGCGACCCAGGACCCGCACCTGCGGGCCAAGTTCGCGGGCCGGCCCGAGTTCGTCGAGAACTTCTTCCGCTACATCGCGGAGGAGGTGCGCGAGTACATGGCGCGGCTCGGCTTCCGGAGCATGGACGAGATGATCGGCCGGGTAGACCGGATCGACGTCGCCCCCGCGGTGGAGCACTGGAAGGCGCGCGGCCTCGACTTCTCCGCGATCCTGCACCGGCCGGCGGCCGGCCCCGAGGTCGCGGTGCGCAAGGTGGTCGAGCAGGACCACGGCCTGGACCGGTCGCTCGACATGACCACCCTGCTGCCGATGTGCGCGCCCGCCCTGGAGCGGCAGGAGCCGGTCGACATCCGGCTCCCCATTCAGAACGTCAACCGGACGGTGGGGACGATCCTGGGCTCGGAGATCACCACGCGCTACGGCGCGGAGGGGCTGCGCGACGACACCATCCGCATCCACTTCTCCGGCTCGGCCGGGCAGAGCTTCGGGGCCTTCCTGCCCCGCGGGGTGACGCTCACCCTCGAGGGCGACGCCAACGACTACATCGGCAAGGGCCTCTCGGGCGGCAAGCTCATCGTCTTCCCCCCGCGCGAGGCCACCTTCGTGGCCGAGGAGAACATCCTGATCGGCAACGTCGCGCTCTACGGGGCTACCGGCGGCGAAGCCTATTTCCGCGGGGTCGCGGGCGAGCGGTTCGCGGTCCGCAACAGCGGCGCCCTCACGGTGGTGGAGGGCGTGGGCGACCACGGCTGCGAGTACATGACGGGCGGGCGCGTGGTCGTGATCGGCCGGACCGGCCGGAACTTCGCGGCGGGCATGTCGGGCGGCCTCGCCTTCGTGCTCGACGAGGCGGGCGACTTCAAGAAGCGCTGCAACCTCGGCATGGTGGATCTGGAAGCGCTCGTCGACACCGAGGACGTCGAGCTCGTCAAGGATCTCCTGGCGCGGCACATCCGCTTCACCCAGAGCCCGGTGGCGGCCCGGCTGCTCGTGGACTGGGAGCGCAGCCAATCGCGGTTCGTCAAGGTGATCCCGCAGGACTACAAGCGGGTGATGGCCGCGATCAAGAAGGCGCAGGAGACCGGCACGTCGGCGGACGACGCGGTCATGGCCAGCGCCCACAACTAGGACATCCGAGCTCCGTCATGGGCAAGGTCACCGGGTTCATCGAGTGGAAGCGGGACAAGCAGCCGTACCGTCCGGTCGGGGAGCGCACCCGCGACTGGCGGCAGGTCATGCTCCCGTGGCCGGTCGACACCCTGCGCAAGCAGGGCGCGCGCTGCATGGACTGCGGCATCCCCTTCTGCCACCAGGGATGCCCGCTCGGGAACCTGATCCCGGACTGGAACGACCTCGTCTACCGGGACAAGTGGCGCGAGGCCATCGGCCGGCTGCACGCCACCAACAACTTCCCGGAGTTCACCGGCACGCTCTGCCCGGCGCCCTGCGAAGGATCCTGCGTGCTGGGCATCAACGACGACGCGGTGACCATCAAGGCGGTGGAGCTCGCGATCATCGACCGCGCGTTCGAGGAGGGCTGGATCGCGCCCGAGCCGCCCGGGGCCCTCACCGGCAAGACGGTCGCGGTGGTCGGCTCCGGCCCCGCCGGGCTCGCGGCGGCCCAGCAGCTCGCCCGGGCCGGCCACCAGGTCACCGTCTTCGAGCGCGCGGACCGGATCGGCGGGCTGCTCCGCTACGGCATCCCCGAGTTCAAGATGGAGAAGCGCGTGCTCGACCGGCGGCTCGCCCAGATGGAGGCGGAAGGCGTGCGCTTCGTCGTGGGGGCGCACGTCGGCGTGGACCGGCCGGCGGAGGCGCTGCGGCGCGAGTTCGACGCGCTCGTGCTCTGCGGCGGCGCGTGCGCGCCCCGCGACCTGCCGATTCCCGGGCGGGAGCTCGACGGCGTGCACTTCGCGATGGACTACCTCACGCCCCAGAACCGGCGCTGCGAGGGCGACCGGGTGCCCGACGAGGCCTTGGTCAGCGCCCAGGGCAAGCGCGTGGTCATCATCGGGGGCGGCGACACCGGCGCCGACTGCCTGGGCACCGTGCACCGGCAGGGCGCGCTCGAGGTGCACCAGCTCGAGATCCTGCCGCGCCCGCCAGACACGCGCGCCGCCGACAACCCGTGGCCGCAGTGGCCGAACATCTACCGCGTCTCCTCCGCTCACGCGGAGGGCGGCGAGCGGGTCTACTCGGTCTCCACCATCCGCTTCGTCGGGGACGAGCGCGGGCGCGTGAAGGCGCTCGAGGTGGCGCGCGTGGAGCCGGTGCGCGAGGGGGGCCGGCTCGTGTTCCAGGAGGTGCCGGACTCGAGGTTCGTGCTGCCCTGTGAGCTGGTGCTGCTGGCGATGGGCTTCGTGGGGCCCGAGCGGCCGGGGCTGCTCGAGCAGCTCGGCGTCACCCTCACCGACCGGGGGAACGTCAAGCGCGACGAGCACTGGATGACGAGCGTGCCCGGTGTGTTCACCGCGGGCGACATGCAGCGCGGCCAGTCCCTGATCGTGTGGGCCATCGCGGAGGGCCGGAGCGCCGCCCGCGGGGTGGATCGCTACCTGATGGGGCGCTCGGACTTGCCCGCGCCCCTGCCCTGAGGCGTCATTTCCAGCGGTCGAAGTCCCAGAGGGCCTCGGTCCTCGCGATGGTCACCCCGAGCTGCTGGATCTCGGCCCGAAGCTGCTCGGCGGTGAGCCCCTGGTTCGGTACCGGCTTGTTGAGGAAGAACCAGCGCCGGGCCTCGTTGTAGGAGAAGTGGGTAGGGCCGATCGCGTCGTTCTCGACCAGCATGTTGAGGATCGCGTTGCCGTTGATCGTCCGGCCGGGCGGCACCTTCTTGAGCCAGGCCACCAGCCAGACCAGGGTCCCGTCCTTCGACAGGGTCACGCGGGTGGTGACCGCGAGGCCGGTGGGCGGGCGCACGACGATCTCGTACTCGGGCCCCGATTCGTTGCGCATCTCACGCGGCTGGTAGCCGAGCGTCGTGAGCAGACCCTGCAGGCCCGCGTGGTCGATGCGCGCGGTGCCGCGCTCGGGCTGGGCGTGGGCCGCGGCCCCGAGGAGCATCCAGGCGACGGCCAGGGCCGGCGCCATCACCCGTATCCGGAAAGAGAGGATCATCGATGAGCCTCACACGATCCGAGCGAGAGCAGCTGATCCAGCAGTACGTCGACGGCCCCGCGCGCCTCGAGGCGGCCCTGGCCCGCGTCCCCGCGGAGGCGCGCCAGTGGCGGCCGGCCCCCGGCGAGTGGTCCGCCCACGAGGTGGCCTGCCACTGCGCGGACTCGGAGACCAACGGGGCCGCGCGCATCCGGTACGTGGTCTGCGAGCCCGAGCCCCTGGTCCTGGGCTACGACGAGAACGTGTGGGCGGTCGCGCTGGACTACCACGGACATCCGGTGGACGTCGCGCTGGCCACCGTGCGGGCGGTGCGCGCCAACACCGCGGCGGTCCTCCGGCGCCTGCCCGAGGAGGCCTGGACGCGAGAAGGCCGTCACACCGCGTCGGGCCGCTACACCGCGCTCGACTGGCTCGGGATCTATGCCGAGCATCTCGAGATCCACGCGAGGCAGATCGAGGCCAACCTCGCCGCGTGGGAGGCCGCCGGCCGGCCTACGTGAGGGGCCGGACGATCGCGTCCCAGTGGGAGAAGTCCTCCTTGAGGAGGATGACGCGGTCGCCGCTGCCTTCGAGGTAGTCGAGGTTGCCGCTCCAGATGTAGAAGTTGAAGCGCGCCCGACCACCCTCGAGCGTGACCTTGCCCCAGCGGGTCACGCCGTCCCACGACGCCACCAGGGTGCTGTCCGGGTTGATCGTGAGGTAGAAGAGCTGATAGGGACCCCGGCTGAACGCGATCTGTCCCTGCCAGCGGCCCGCGATGAGGTTGATATCGGTGACCTGGCGCGCGGGCGGCAGCGGCGCGCACCCGGCGGGCACGAGCGCAGCCGCCACGAGCAGGGCCGCGCACAGCGCCTGGCCCACGCGCCCCGCGATGGCGCGCCGGCTCACCGCGACGGGCTCTGCCAGAGCACGTGGCCCACGAAGAAGGGCCCCAGGCTCTGGAGGTACTGGGAGGTCTGCGCGGTCCGGCGCATGGCCTGCACCAGGTGGGACAACGGGTGAAGCTCGCGCCCGATGAGCCCGATCACGAAGTCGTTGTCGTTCGTGTCGAGCCCGTGGCAGGCGAGCCGCACGTCGTGGGCCAGGTCCGCGTCACCGTAGGCTCGCCCCATCGTCCCGTGCTCGCGCAGGATCGCCCCCTGCTCCTGCGGAGTCAGCCGCGCGAACGCGCCGCCGCGCCGCAGCGGATACCAGATCCCCCATGGCCACGCCGGATTCAGCACGGTCCGCCGCGGGCGCGCGAGCAGCCAGTCTTCCAGGTCCGGCTCGAATCCGGAGGCGTAGGTGCGCCCGAGCATGGTCAGTTCGGGGCGATGCCGGAGCGAGGCGAACGGCGCGGCGGCGAGGAGCCCGCGCAGCGCACTCGCGAAGAAGGCGGGGTCCTCGTGGCACGTGAGCAGCGCCACCCCGGCGGGATCGTTGACGTCGTGGTAGAGCACGCCCTCGATGCGGCTGCGCTCCATCGCCTCCACCAGCGGCTTGCCGTCGGGACAGCCGGTCCACACCTGGAGCTGCATGAACAGGCGGCGCTCTGAGACCTGCTGATTGGCGCCCTTCTCGCGCACGTCCACGCCCGATCCCTCCACCGCTCTACCCTCCGCGCGTGTGCATCTCGAGGTGGGGGTCGCGCTTGAGCTCGCCGATCTGCATGAGCGGGCTGCGGTCGGGCGTGGCCAGCCGCTCCTCCGCTCCGCGATCCCGGCGTCCCTGCCAGGTGGAGCGGATGAGGGCCAGCAGCTCGTCGCGCGAGGCGCCCGTCCGCAGCGGCTTGCGCAGGTCCGTGCCGCGCCCCGCGTAGAGGCAGAGGTACCAGAGTCCGTCGGCGGTGAGGCGGCTGCGGTCGCAGGCCCGGCAGAAGGGCGCGGTGGTGGAGGAGATGATTCCGAACACGCGGCCGTCGGAGAGCCGGAAGCGCTCGGCGGGTGCGGAGCTCTCCTCCGCGATGGGCTCGATCGGCCCGTAGCGCTCGGCGAGGCGGACCAGCATCTCGCGGCGGGAGACCACGCGGTCCATGCTCCACTGGGTGGCCCCACCCACGTCCATGTACTCGATGAAGCGCACCTCCGCCGAGACGGTCGCCCCGTACTCGATCAGGTCCACCAGCTCGTCGTCGTTGACCCCGCGCATGACCACGGTGTCGAGCTTGAGGCCGGGCCAGCCGGTCTTCCCCACCGCCCGGATCCCCTCGAGCACGCGGGCGTGGGTGTCGCGGCGGGTCAGCACCTTGAATCGGTCCTCGCGCAGCGTGTCGAGGCTCACCGTGACGCGGTGCAGGCCCGCCGCGCGCAGGCCGGTGGCCTGCTCGGCCAGCAGCACGCCGTTCGTGGTCATGGCCAGGTCCCGGATGCGCGGGTTGCCCGCGAGCAGCCGCACGAGCCGGTCGAGATCGCGGCGTAGCAGCGGCTCGCCACCGGTGAGACGCACCTTGTCCACGCCGAGGTCGGCGAAGACGTCCACGAGGCGGTCCATCTCCTCGAAGGTCAGGACGTCGTCGCGGGGCAGCCAGACGTACTCCTCCTCGGGCATGCAGTACTGGCACCGGAGGTTGCAGCGGTCGGTGACCGAGAGCCGCAGGTTGCGCAGCGGGCGATCGAGCATGTCGCGGATCACGGCATCTCCACGTAGACGTCGCCGTCCACGACCGCGGCCGGGAAGCAGCCGATCTTGACCGCGGGGTTGTTGGCGTTGGCTCCGGTGGTCACGTCCCAGCGCCACCCGTGCCACGGGCAGATCGCGAGCCGGCCGTCGAGGTCCCCCTCGCCCATCGGGCCGCCTCGGTGGGGACAGGTGTTGTCGATCGCGTGGTAGACGCCCTCGACGTTGAAGAGCGCGAGGGTCCTCGTTCCCGCCTGTACCACGAGCCCCTGCCCGGGCGGTACCTCGGTGGCCTTGGCGACCTTGACGGACGGCATGACGCTAGACCGTCGCGACCACTG
>CAMLFJ010000207.1 GCA_946479205.1 uncultured bacterium
GTCGAGCGCGTCCGGCCCGTCGAGCTTGGAGACGCCGGGCGGCGCCTCCCGGCGTCGCGCGTCGATCCCGATCACCCTCATGCCGAAGGCCTCGGCGAGCCGCGCGGCCTCGCTGCCGATGCCCCCCACACCCACGATCAGCGCGGTGGCCTCGGGCAGGTGGACGACGCCGGTATCGGAGGGCGCCGGCCGCCACTCGCGCCGGAGCTGGAGCGGCAGGTAGTGGTGGAGCCCCCGCGCGAACGCGAGCACGAAGGCCATGATGTGCGCGCCGATGTGGTCGTTGTAGATCTCGCGGAAGTTGGTGACGACCACCGGGTGCTCGATCAGGTCGTCGTGGTAGTAGCCGGCGGGCGGCGCGGCCTGCGGGGCCTGCAGCCAGCGGAGCCGCCCGGCCTGCCGGAGCAGGGCTGGGGACGGCGTGCCGAAGGCGGCCTCGGCGCTGCCGATCTCGCGCGCGGCCTGCGCCTCGTCCTCCGCGATCACGACGGTGAGCTCGGGCAGGGCGGTGGCGACGCGCGCGGCCCACTCGCGCGTGGTGGCGGTCTGCGGCGGGAGCATGAGCAGGGTGGCCATGGCCCGATACCATACCACCGGCGGCCTACTTGGAGATTGGCGGCCCCGGGCGATACGATCGAAGGAGCATGGCGAGCCGGATCGGCGTCCTCGGGTGGGTCACCGGCGTGCTCTCGGCGGTGCTGGGCACGCTCGCCTTCGGCGCGGTGCTCTGCCTCTGGTTCCCCGCCGTCCTCACCACGCCCGCGCTGCGCGACGTGTACCCGATGGAGATCGTGCGGACCACGATCAAGATCACGCTGGGCGTGGCCTTCGTCCTCGGCGTCCTCAGCATCTTCCTCAAGCGGCGGAAGGCGCTGGGGCTCACCGGCGCGGGACTGGCGCTGCTGGCCACGCTCATGGGCGGATCCGAGGTGGCGGTCGCCACCCCGGTGGCGCGCGGGAACCACGTGGGCCTCGACTGGTTCCTGCTCGACCTCTTCCTGCTCTCCGCCATCTTCGTGCCGATCGAGCTGCTCTTCGGCCGCCTCCGCCAGCAGCCGATCTTCCGGCCCGAGTGGCGGACGGATCTCTGGCACTTCGGCGTCAGCCACCTCCTGGTGCAGCTCACCGTGTTCCTGACCATGGCGCCCGCGGCGATCTTCTTCCGGTGGGCGGTGGCCCCGGAGATCCAGAGCGCGGTGACCGCGCAGCCGCTCGTGCTGCAGTTCGTCGAGGTGCTGGTGGTCGCCGATCTCACCCAGTACACCGTGCATCGCCTCTTCCACCAGGTGCCCTGGCTCTGGCGCTTCCACGCCATCCACCACTCGAGCCGGCAGATGGACTGGCTCGCCGGCTCGCGCCTGCACCTGGTGGACATCGTGGTGACGCGCGGGCTCTCGTTCGTGCCGCTCTACGTGCTGGGCTTCGCGCAAAGCGCGGTCTTCGCGTACGTGCTCTTCGTGTCGTTCCAGGCCGTGCTCATCCACGCCAACGTGGTCTGGCGCTTCGGCCCGCTGCGCCACGTGCTGGCCACCCCGCAGTACCATCACTGGCACCACGCGGTCGAGCCGGTGGACGTCAACTTCGCGGTGCACCTGCCGGTGATCGACCGGATCTTCGGCACGCAGTACCTGCCCGCCGGCCGCTGGCCCTCCGCGTACGGTCTCGCCGGCCCGCCGGTGCCCGCCGGCTACTGGAGCCAGCTCGCCTACCCCTTCCGCCGCGCCCGCTGACCGGTCGCGCGCGGTCTAGAAGCGGGCGCGGTAGGTCTCGGGCGCGAAGCGGCCGAAGAGCACCGCGACCGCGACCAGCAGGACCGCGGTGCCGCCGAGCGTCGCGTCGACCCCGGCCAGATCGGCGGCGAGACCGAGCGCGATCGGGCCCACCACGTAGCCCAGGTCCGCGAGCATCCGGTAGCTGCTGACCGCCGCCGCGTTCATGCCCGGCGGCGCGGTGTCGGCCGCGTAGGCGGCGGGGGCCGCGCCGCTGATCCCCATGGCCACGCTCCACGCCGCGCACGCGGCGAGGAACCAGGCGTAGGTCGGGGCGAGCAGGAAGAGGACGAGCGAGAGGCCGGAGAGGATGGTCGCGGGGACGATGATGATCTTTCGCCCGTAGCGGTCCACCACCACGCCGGTCGGATAGGCCACCACGAGGCCCACGATGCTCGCGAGGGCCAGGCCGAAGCCGATGCGGTCGGGGTGCAGCGCGAGCCGGTCGCGGGCCACGATCGGGACGATGTTGAAGAGCGCGCCGGTGCGGGCGACCGCGTTGACGAAGGCGAGGGAGCTCACCAGCATGAAGCCGCGGTGCGCGGTGAGCAGGCGGAGCTGGGCGCGGTAGGGCACGGGAGCGGGCTCGGGCTCGTCGGCCGCGCGGACCGCGCGCGTTTCCGGAATCGCGAGCCAGGCCACCGCGGACGCCACGAGCGAGGTGGCCGCGTAGGCCACGAACGGGGCGGCGAGGCCCCAGTGAGTGGCGAGCAGCCCGCCCGGGAGCGGTCCGATGCCGACCGCGAAGATGAACGCGCCCTGGTAGGCCGACATCATCCGCCCGCGATTGGACGGCGTCGAGATGTCCGCGATCACGATCAGCCCGGTGGTGAGCACGAGCGCGGCGCCCGCGCCCGCCACGAAGCGCGCCGCGACGAAGGCCGGATAGCTCGGCGCGAGCGCGCAGAGTACGTTGCCGGCCGAGGAGAGGACGCCGCCGATCGCGAGTGTGTTGCGGCGGCCGAAGCGGTCCGCGAGCTGGCCCGCCGGCACCGCGACGAGGAACCGGGCGAGCCCGTAGACCGCGATGGCGAGGCCGATGGCGGACTGGGTGACGTCGAACGAGCGCGCGTAGAGGGCCAGCGCGGGGATGATGCTGCCGAAGCCGAGCTGGTTGACGGCGATGAGCACGCACATCCAGACGAGGATGCGGATGCCCGCGGGCTCTCGCATGACGTCTGGATGTATCCCGTAATGCGGTGGAGCGCAAGCCCGGCGCGGCGTAGAATCGGGCGCACCACCCCAACAGGAGGCCATCATGGCGACCGACACGGCAAAGGGATTCGCGGTATTCGCGGGCGTGTCATCGGAGATCATCCGCGCGTCGGCGCGGGAGGCCGAAGCGCTCGGCTACCGCTCGTTCTGGGTGAACCACCCCGGGCCGGTGGACGGTCTGGGCTCTCTCGCGCACGCGGCGGCGGAAACCCGTCGGATAGATCTGGGCGTGGGCGTCATCCCGCTGCACACGCGGGGACCGGAGGCCATCGCGGACGGCGTGCGGGGCCACGGGCTTGCGCCGGAGCGCCTGCTGCTGGGCGTGGGCAGCCCGAATCCGGACGCGCTCAAGCGTGTGCGAGACGGCGTGGCCACGCTGCGGGCCAAGCTGACCACCCGGATCATCGTGGCCGCGCTCGGGCCCAAGATGTGCCGGCTCGCGGGCGAGGTCGCCGACGGCGTGCTGTTCAACTGGCTCACGCCGGAGTACGCGCGGCGCTCCGCCGAGCTGGTGCGCGCGGGCGCGGACGCCGCGAAGCGGCCGATGCCGCGGCTCTACGCCTACGTGCGGGTGGCCCTGGGCCCGGCCGCCGCCGAGCGCCTGGCCGACGAGGGCGGGCGCTACGACGCCATTCCCGCGTACCACGCCCATTTCGTCCGGATGGGCGTGAAGCCGGTGGAGACCGCGATCGCGGCCACGTCCGCCGAGGGCATCAAGCGTGCGCTCGCGGCCTGGGACGGCGCCGTCGACGAGGTCGTCCTCCGCGCGATCACCGCCAAGGACACGGTGGAGGACCACCTGACCCTGGTCCGCGCGGCCGGCTAGAGCTCGCGGCGGACGAGGCGGGCGCCCTCGACGAGGGCGGCCAGCTTGAGGCGGGTGGCCCAGCGCGGGGTTTCCCAGAAGCCGCAGTCGGGGTTGAGCCAGAGCTTGTCGGGGGCCACGTAGCGGAGGAGCGCGCGGATCCGCTCGGCGACCTCCTCGGCGGTCTCGGCCTTGAAGGCCTTCACGTCGATGACGCCGGCCCCCAGCTCCTTGTCGGTCGGGAACTCCTTCCAGAGGGCGAGATCGTCCATCCCGCGATTGGCGTACTCGAGGACGACCTGGGACGCGGTCAGCTCGTGGATGGCCGGGTAGACGTTGCGGTAGCTGCGCACCGGCTGGAACGGGCGGCCGTAGAGATTGCCGAAGCAGACGTGGACCGCGATCTTGGCCGCGACGCCTTCCACCGCGCGGTTCACGCCCTGGGCGAAGTTGGGCGCGGTGCCCGCGTACATGCCGCTGTGCGGCTCGTCGATCTGGATGAAGTCGGCGCCCGCGGCCACCAGCGCGCGGCATTCCGCGTTGACGATGCCCACCAGGTCGGCCAGCAGCGTGTCACGGTCGCGGTAGCCGCCGCCCAGCCGGAGCGGGAACATCAGGGTGTACGGTCCGGGCACGGTGGCCTTGAGCGGCTTGCCGGTCAGTGACCGCGCGAGCTTGAACTCGTCCACGATCCCGAGCCCGGCCGGAGCGGTCACGCGCTCCACGACCTCGAACGGGGTGTTGGTGTCCCAGTGCGGCTGGCCGAGCTTGCGCGGCTCCTCCATGGTCCGGAGGCCCTTCAGATGGTCGTAGAAGCCGATGATGAACCGCACCCGGCCCATCTCGCCGGTGGTCAGCACGTCTATGCCGGCCCGCTCCTGGTCGAGCAGCGCGATCTGGGTGGCGTCCTCCATCAGCTCGCGGACGTCGGTGGCGCCCATGCGCCCGGCCGCGAGCGCCTCGCGGGCGAGCCAGACCCAGCCGGGCAGCCCGTGACTGCCGATGACCGAGGTGGGCAGGAGCGTCGAAGGCGACGTCATCGCGCGGGTCCTTTCCGGCGCTGCCGGATCTCTTCCATGGCGGCGCGGTGCTCGGCGGAGTCGAGGCAGAGGCGGAAGCCCGCCTCCATCTCGCGGCGGAACGCGTCGAAGGGGAGATCGAAGGCGCGCGCGAGCAGGCGCTTGCTCGCGGCCACCGCGGTCGCGGGGAGCGCGAGGAAGCGGGCGATGCACTCGTCGACCGCGCCCGGGAACTCGGAGGCCGCGACGACGCGGTTGACGAGGCCCACCTGCTCGGCGCGCGTGGCCGAGATCGGCTCGCCGGTGAGGATCATCTCGCGCGCCCGCGCAGCTCCGATCAGCCGAGGGAGCCGGTAGAGCGCCATGGAGGGGATCAGGCACTCCTTCACCGCGGGCAGCCCGATGACCGCGTCCGCGGCGGCCAGCCGGTAGTCGCAGACCAGCGCGAGCTGGAGGCCGCCGCCCAGGCAGTGGCCGTTGATCGCGGCGATGAACGGGATCGGCATGCGCTCGATCGCGGTCATCGCGTCCTCCCAGGCCACGAAGTGCGGCAGCGTCATCTCCCCGGCGGCGAGGGCGCCGAGATCCACGCCGGTGGAGAAGGCGCGCCCGGCTCCGGTGATCACCCCGACCCGGAGATCGGGCCGGGCGCCGATGCGCGCGACGACCTCGGTCAGCTCGGCCACCCAGCCCGGATCGCCCGCGTTGAGCACCTCGGGCCGGTTCAGGGTGACACGGGCCACCGGGCCGTCGAGCTCGAGTCGGACGGAAGGCGTCACGGGCGGTCATCCTCCGGGAGCCCGCGGTCGTTGTCAATCCAGGTTCGTTGGCCAGGTTCGTTGGCCAGCTTCGTTGGCCAGGTTCGTTGGCCGGGGCCGGTTGGCGGCCCGCGAGACCGCGTGCTACCTTTGCTCCCGTGAGGAGGGCCGAGCGATGCTGAGCCGCGAGGACAACGAGCTCCTGACCAGGACCGGACCGGGCACCACGATGGGCGCCCTGCTCCGGGAGTACTGGATCCCGGTGGTGGAATCCAAGGAGCTCGATCCGGGCGGCCGGGTGAAGCGCGTGATGCTGCTCGGCGAGCGCCTCATCGTCTTCCGCGGCCGGAGCGGCCGGGCCGGCCTCATCGGGGAGTTCTGCCCGCATCGGTCGGCCTCGTTCTACTACGGGCGCGTGGAAGAGAACGGGATGCGGTGCGCCTACCACGGCTGGAAGTTCGGCCTGGACGGCCAGTGCCTGGAGATGCCGAGCGAGCCGCCCGAGTCGAGCTTCGCGGCCAAGGTCAAGCAGACCGCGTACCCGTGCGTGGAGAAGGGGGGCGTGATCTGGGCCTACATGGGACCGGCCAGCCCGCCCCCGCCGCTGCCCGAGCTCGAGTTCACGCTGCTGCCCGAGGGCCACACCTTCGCCTCCCGCCGGGTGCAGGACTGCAACTGGTTCCAGGCCATGGAAGGCGGAATCGACTCGAGCCACATCTCATTTCTCCACGCGCCGATCGACCATCGCAACCGCGAGGTCACGCAGGACATGGACCGCGTGAGCTTCGGGGTGGGCGCCGCGGTCTCGACGGGTGATCGCGCCCCGCGCTTCGAGGTCGCCGACACGGACTACGGGGTCGTCATCGGCGCGCGCCGGGCCAATCCGGACGGCCGCTGGTACTGGCGCATCACCCAGTTCCTGCTGCCGTTCTACACGATGCCCCC
>CAMLFJ010000208.1 GCA_946479205.1 uncultured bacterium
GGGCCGCGTCGAAGTAGAGGGACAGTCGGCCGGGCAGCTCCTCGGCCGCCGCCTCCCCGCGCGGCGAGGGATCGAAGGCCACCCAGCCGCGCCCGTCGAGATAGACCTCGACCCACGCGTGGGCGTCGCTCAGGCGCACCATGAAGTAGCGGCCGTACGGGTTCCACTCGCCCTGCTGGAAGCCGGCGGCCACCCGGGCGGGCACCCCCACGCTCCGCAGCATGACCGCCATCGCGGCCGCGAAGTACTCGCAGTTGCCCGAGCGGCGCACGAACAGGAACTCCTCGAGCGGCGCCAGCGCGGTCTGCCGCTTGAGCGCGAGGGTGTAACGATACTTGGTGCTCAGGTGCGCGCTGATGCGGCGGGCCATGTCCTCCGCGTCCGCGCTCCCCGCGGTCACCTCGCGGGCCAGGGCCCCGATCTCGGGCGCCAGCGGCGGGAGCTGCAGGAACCGCGCGCGATCGGCGGCGGTCAGCGGGGGCGACAGCCGGCGCACGCTCCCGAGCGGCCGGCCGGTACTATCGATCTCGGACTCGACGATATAATGCAGGCGCGCGCTCGGGTTGGACGCGGTGAGACCGTCCATGTCGTCGACCACCAGGCTCGGCGAGCGCATCTCGATCCGCACCGCGCGCGGCGCCGCGAAGACCGCGTCGCTGCCGATCGGCTCCAGGTAGATCTCCTGGCGCACCACCGGGCCCGTCCCGCGCGGCAGGCCGAGCCCGAAGTCGCCGGTGACCGTGCGCTGCAGGTAGCGCCGCGGCGCCGCCGCGCTCGACCACGTCCGTCCGTCGAACTGGTCGAACGCCACCCCGCGCCAGCGCAGCCCGAACAGCGTGGCCGGATCGAGCCCCTGGTCCGCGAGGTAGACGCGCATGACCACGCTGCGGTCGCTCTCGATCTCGCCGAAGCTGCCCAGGTCCACGCGGTCCGAGAACCCGGTCACCATGCGCCCGATGGAGGCCCGCAGCGGCAGCGCGGCCTGGCCCACCCGCGGGATCACGAAGAAGAGGCCGGCCGCGAGCGAGAACGTGATCGCGGCGGCCACCAGGCTCACCTGGGTGAGCGGCCCGCGGAAGAAGACCCGGCGCGCGGTGGTGGTGACGTGGCCCGGGCGGCCCGCCAGCTCCAGCTCGGTCACCACGTGGTTGAGGATCAGCATCCCGGTGCCGAGCAGGAAGAACGCGATGAACACGAACAGGAAGCTCAGATTGAAGCTGATCGAGGCCGCGGCCACCAGCATGAAGAAGGACAGCAGCCCGGCGTCGCGCAGGTCCCGCAGGCCGCGGCGCGCGAAGAGGCGCAGCAGGATGAGGAACAGCAGCAGGTGGACCATGCCGTCCAGCAGCGAGTACGCGAGGTAGAGGAGATCCACCCCGATGCCCACCGCGGCGGCGCCCACCAGGCTCCAGCCGAGCGCCGGCCGCACCGCCCCGCGCGCGCGGGCCTGCTCGTGGCCCCAGCTCACCAGGATCGCGAGCACGACCAGCGCGGCGCCCACCGGCCCGATCAGGTTCGCGAGGTAGAGCGCGGCCACCCCGGTGCACACCATCAGGTACGTGACGAGGCGGAGGGCGAGGAGTGCCGGCATGTCAGGCCAGCGCGATCCGGATCTCGCGCAGCGGGCGCCGGCCGCCGAGATGGTCCGCGCCCGCGGGCGCCGGCGTCTCGGCGCGCGGGGCCTCCGGGTCGTAGAGCGCGAGCGCGGTGAGCATCCGCCGCAGGTGCGCGCGGCCATGGCCGAGCGGCACCGCGCAGTCCGCGCCCGCCAGCTCCACCCCCGCGCCCGCGCGGATCAGCGCCACCGCCAGCGAGGCCGCCTCCGAGAGCCCGCGCTCGAGCGCCTCCGCGCCGCGGGCGCCCCGCCCCACCAGCACGAGCCGCGTGTTCTGGCTCGTGTCCGCCTCGAGCTCGCGCACAAGCAGCCCCTCCGCCTTGGCGCTGCTGCGCCAGTGGATGAAGCGCGGGTCGTCGCCCGACCGGTAGCCGCGCAGGTTGTAGAGATCGTTGCCGCGGCCCCGGCGGCGCGCGGCCGCGTCACCGCTCTCGCCGAGCCGGCGCAGCGACTCGGCGGACACCGGCCGCACCGCCGGGAACACGATCACGTCGTCGGTGAGCGCGGGCCGCCCCGCCTTCACGAAGAGCCCGAAGGGGAAGCGCGTGGTGATGCGCACCCCGGTGAGCCGGTGGCGGCCCCGGTGCGGCAGCGTCTCCTCCCAGGTGGCGAGACGCTGGAGCCCGGCCTCGATCCGCCGCACGTAGATGAAACGCGACGCGGACGCGAGCGCGCGCGCCTCCGGGGCGAGCAGCTCCACCGTGACCGAGTACGAGGTGAACCAGCGCTTGCGGTTGGCGATGGTGGCCCCGAGCAGCGCGGGCTGGCCCGCGTAGAGCTCGTCCGGCGCGACCCCGATCAGGTCGAGGCCCCGCATGCTCTGCTCGGACAGGATGCCGGAGACCACGATGAGGGCCAGCAGGGCCGAGACCAGCAGGTAGAGCAGGTTGTTGCCGGTGTTGATGGCGGCCACGCCCAGCGCCACCGCCACGAGCAGGCACCACCAGCCGTCTCGGGTCGGCTTGATGGTCCGGCGCGGGTGGAACAGCCGCCAGAGCGCGGCCCGGACCAGCGTCACCGCCTACCTCGGAACGGGAACGTCCTGCAGGATGGCGGTGACGGCGGCCTCGCCGTCCATGCCGCCCGCCGCGGAGCCCGCGACCGAGCCCTTGACGATCACGCGGTGGGCGAGCGCGGGCACCGCCAGCTGCTTGACGTCGTCGGGCAGCAGGTAGTCGCGCCCGTCCGCGAGCGCGCGGGCGCGGGCCGCCCGCAGCAGGGCCAGCGAGCCGCGCGGGCTCACGCCCAGCGCGAGCAGCGGCGACCGGCGCGTGGCGGTGACCAGCGCGACCACGTAGTCGAGGACCGATTCTTCCACCCGCACCTTCTCGGCCGCCTCCTGGAGCGCCAGGACGTCGTCGGCCTCGACCACCGGCATGAGGTCGGCGGGCGCGACGTCGCCGCGGAGCACCGCCTTCTCGTCGGCGGCGCTCGGGTAGCCGATGCGGATGCGCAGCAGGAAGCGGTCGAGCTGCGATTCGGGCAGCGGGAACGTGCCCTCGTACTCGCGCGGGTTCTGGGTGGCCAGCACCATGAAGGGCCGCGGCAGCGGGTAGGTCGAGTGATCGAGCGAGACCTGGGCCTCGTTCATCGCCTCCAGCAGCGCGGACTGCGTCTTGGGCGTGGTGCGGTTGATCTCGTCGGCGAGCACGATGTTGGTGAAGAGCGGGCCCGGCTTGAAGACGAACTCCCCGCTCTTGGGCTCCCAGACCGAGACGCCGAGCACGTCGGAGGGCAGCATGTCGGAGGTGAACTGGATGCGCTGGAACGAGGCCCCGATGGAGCGAGCCAGCCCCGAGGCCAGCGTGGTCTTGCCCACGCCGGGCACGTCCTCGATCAGCAGGTGCCCCCGGGCGACCAGGCCGATGATGGCGAGCCGCACCACCTCCGGCTTCCCGAACAGCGCGCGCCCGACGTTTTCCTCGAGACGGCGGATGGTTTCCGTCGAGTCGCCCATAGGATTCCACTATACCGTACGGGCATTTTTCGACCGTCGCGCCCGCTGGCCGGGACGTGCCCCATCGGCTACACTGAGCGGCGCCATGGCCCTCGATCCGTCCCCCGTGCCCCACTGGCCCCGCAACGCCCGCGCGGCCTGCGCCTTCACCTTCGATCTCGACGCGGAGACGCTGTGGATGGCGCGCGGCGTCCACGAGCCGGTCGCCCTCTCGCAGGGGCGGTTCGGGCCGGTGGAAGCGCTGCCGCGCATCCTGACGCTCCTGCGCACGCACGATATTCGCGCCTCGTTCTTCATCCCGGCCTGGGTGGCCGAGCACCACCCGGACGCGGTGCGCGCGATCGCGGACGGGGGCCACGAGATCGGCTGCCACGGCGACGAGCACGAGCGGGTGAGCGAGCTGCCCCCCGACCGCGAGGAGGCCATCCTGCTCAAGAGCGTCGAGGTGCTCACGCGGCTCGGGGGCAAGCGGCCGGTGGGCTATCGCGCCCCCGCGTGGCAGTTCTCCGCCGCGACGCTCGGGCTGCTCGCGCGGCACGGCTTCGACTACTCGTCGAACATGATGGACCGCCTCGTGCCCTACCTGCATCCGGCCGAAGGCGGCCGCGCGCTCGTGGAGATCCCGGTCTCGTGGGTGCTCGACGACGCCCCGTACTTCATGTTCACCGGCCAGCGATCCATCCAGCCGCCGGGTCCGGTGCTGCAGGGCTGGCTCACCGAGTTCGAGGGCATCACGGAGGCGCACGGGGTGACCAACTTCACCTTCCACCCGCAGATCATCGGCCGGCCGTCACGCCTGGCCTGCCTCCGCGAGCTGATGGAGCACGCGCGGCACACGCCACGGGTGTGGATCGCCTCGCTCGGCGAGATCAGCGCGCACTACCGCGCGGCGGTGGAGAGCGCGGCGGGCCGGCCGAGCTAGCCGCGAAAGACGGGCGCGACCTCGGCCATGAAGCGATCGAGGGTGGCGAAGCGATCGGCGGGGAGCAGGAAGGTCGGGATGAACAGCATGCCCACGCCCGCGTCCCGCAGCTTTCCGAGCTTGTCCTTGATCTGGCTCACGCTGCCCGCCAGCACGGTGTCGCGCGCCTTCTCCGCGTCGGCGCCCATCCGCTTCATGTAGGCCTGCTCGATCTTCTCGATCCCCGCGCGATCGTCCGCGAAGCCCAGCACCATCACCGCCGAGCGCAGGATGGATTTCGGGTCGCGCTTCTCGGTCGCGCAGTGCTGATCAAGGATCCCGCCCTTGTGGGTCAAGGTGGCCGGGCCGCCCCACACGTTCCAGTGATCGGCGTGCCGGGCCGCGATGCGCAGGGTGACCTTCTCGCCCCCGCCCCCGATCATCAGCTCGGGATACGGCTTCTGCACCGGCTTGGGCATCAGCGGCGCGCCGTCGAGCTGGTAGTACTTGCCCTTGTAGTCGGCCTTGGTTCCGGTCCAGAGCGCCTTCATCACGTGGCAGGCCTCGTCGAGGCGCGCGAGCCGCTCGCGGGTGGTGTAGAAGTCCATCCCGTAGGCGCGGTGCTCGTTCTCCTGCCAGCCCGCGCCGACGCCGCAGATGAGGCGGCCGCGCGAGATGATGTCCACGTTGGTCGCCATCTTGGCGAGCAGCGCGGGATGGCGATAGGTGTTGCCGCTCACGATGGTGCCCACGCGCAGGCGCGTGGTCAGGCCGGCGAGGGCGGCCAGGGCCGTCCAGCACTCGAGCGTGTCGCCGATGCGGTCGGCGGTGTTGGGCATGAAGTGGTCGGTCACGCAGGCCGCGTCCCATCCGGTCTGGTCCGCGTGGCGCCACAGCGTGAGGATCTCGTCCCAGGTCGTGCCGGTCATGCCGGTGAAGATGGAGAATTTCATGGTGGCTGGATGCTACGAGCCGCCACGCGAGAGGTCAAGTGGAAACCGGCTTCCTGATCATTCACCCGGGCGCGCTGGGCGACGTGCTCCAGGCGGTGCCCGCGCTGCGCGGCCTGCGCGCGGTGGCGCCCGCCGCGCCGATCACCGTGGTGGGCCAGCCGCGGCTCGCGCGCCTGCTCGTCGAGCTGGGCGCGGCGCAGCAGGCGCGCACGTTCGACGGCTTCGGGCTCGAGGCCCTCTTCGTGGATGCGCCGACGCCGCCCGCGCTGGCCGACGCGATGAGCGGCGTGAGCCACGTCGTCTCGTGGTTCGGCTCGCGCGACGAGACGTACCGGCGCCGGCTCCGCGCGCTCGCCCCGCGCGCGATCGTGGCCCCGCCGGTGCCCGCCGACGACACGCCGGTCTGGCGCCACCTGCTCGCGACGCTCGCCGAGTGGGACCTCTCGCTCCCGGAACGGCGGGAGCCGCTGCGGCCGCCACCGCTCCCGGCCGGCCTGCCCTCCGTCGACCCCGATCTCCGCCGCCTCGTGATCCACCCCGGGAGCGGAGGCGACTGGAAGCGGTGGCCGGTCGAGCGCTTCGCCGAGGTGATCCGCGCGCTGCGGCGGGACCGCGCGTTCGAGGTGCTCGTGCACCAGGGCCCCGCGGACGCGGAGCCCGCCCAGCGCCTCCTGGCCCTGCTCGAGGGAGACGCGGCGGTCCTGCTCGAGCCCGACCTGCCGCGGCTCGCCGCGGTGCTGGGCGGAGCCCGCGCCTACCTGGGCGGCGACTCGGGGGTGAGCCACCTGGCCGCCGCGGTGGGGGCCCCGAGCGTGCTGCTGTTCCCGCCCGCCACCCGCCGACGCTGGACGCCCTGGAGCCCGACCGCGGTGGCGATCGAGCTCCAGGGCGTGGACGGCGACGTCGAGCGCGCGCGCGAGGCGCTCACGCGCGCGTTCGGTTGACTACTTTTGCTTGGCGACCACGTGGTCCTTGATCTTGTCGTAGGTGGCCTGGGGCACGACCTTCTTCTGCACCAGCTCGT
>CAMLFJ010000209.1 GCA_946479205.1 uncultured bacterium
GTTAGAGCACACCCCGCCAACGGGAAATGTCGGAATGTAAGACCTGACCCCGGGCTAGTCTTTCTTCATGGCGGCCATGCGGCGGTTCATTTCTTCCATGCTGACGTCTTCCTTGTGGGTCGAGAGGTGCCAGCTATGGCCGAAGGGGTCCTTGAGCGTGCCCGAGCGGTCGCCGTAGAACTGGTCGGTCAGCGGGCGCAGCTCGGTGCCGCCGGCCGCGAGGGCCTGCTTGAACTGCTTATCCACGTCCTCCACGTAGACCATGATGCTGACCGGCGAGCCGCCGAAGTGCGTGGGGCTGCGCGCGTCCATCTCGGGATGCTCGTCGGCCAGCATGATCACCGAGTCGCCGATCTTGATCTCGGCGTGGCCGATCTTGTCGCCCGGCGACGGGATACGCATCAGCTCCTTGGCGTCGAACGCGCGCTTGTAGAAATCGAGCGCCCGGGCCGCGCCGTCGATGATCAGGTACGGCGTAACCGAATGGTAACCATCGGGAATCGCCTTCACCTTGGTGGACTTGGTCGTGGCCGTCTTGGTTGGCATGCATTCCTCCTTTGTCGAAGGGGTGGTCACGGATACTCCGGTCACCCTACACCCGCCGCGCCGGGCCGGCCACCCGTCGTGACCGGGCCGCGCATCGCGAACGCTCAGGCGAGCGGAAGCATCTCGATCGTGACCTCGGCGGACGCCTCGCGGTCGCCGTGGCCCAGGAGATCGCGCGTGGTGGCGCCGGGCTTGGGGGCGGCCGCGGGGTCGAGCAGTGTCCGGTAGAGACCGGGCGACGGCAGGAACAGCGCCGCCTCCGCCGGCTCCGCGACCGCGAGCACCAAGCTCTCCCCGCCATCGGCACCCGTGATGACGAGACCGCGGTCGGCTTCCCACGAGCCGTCCGGGCCGCGCCCGCGCTCCCGCAGCAAGCTCAGGCTACCGATCCGCGCGAGACGGGACGCGAGCGACGCGCCCGCGTAGCGCCACTCCACGCGCTCCGGAGCCCGCGCGGCGGCGACCCCGCGCTCCGCGGTCAGCGCGTAGACGGTTCCGGTGCGGGCCAGATCGAAGAAGGAGCCGAGGCTCGGGGGCGGATCCTGGGAGAGCGCCTCGAGCCGGAGGCGGCAGAGCTCGCCGCCGAAGGCCGGCATGACCGCCGACGAGACACGAATCGCGGGGCCATCCCCCGGGACGATCACGCGGCTGGTGCGGTAGGCGCCGGGATCGAGTGGCGAGGTGAAGCCGGGGCCGGGCGCGTAGAGGAGGTCGCGCCAGGGGCAAGCGAGCGGGCCCAGCAGGGTGCGCTCGCGATCGGGGAGCTTCAGCTCGACGTGAGGGCCGGGCATCTCCCCTCACCCGGCGGGGAGAGGAAGCGGCTAACGGCGCGGGCCGCGGCCGGAGGGGCGCCCATCGCGCCGGCCGCTCCCGCCGCCACCCGGACGTCCGGGGCCGCCCCGCCCGCCCCCGCCGCCGCGGGCCGCCATGCGCGCGCGCTTCTCCTCCGCGTAGCGGCGGCGCTCCTCGCTGGTCGGCTTGATCTCGGGCAGGTAGAGCGCGTCCTCCGCCCAGTCCACGTGGATCTTCTGGCTGATGAACTTCTCGATGGGCTCGAGCGCGAGCGCGCCCGCCTCGTCCACCAGGCTGATCGCCTTGCCGGCGGCGCCCGCCCGCGCGGTGCGCCCGATGCGGTGGACGTAGTCCTCCGCGTCCTGCGGCATGTCCCAGTTGACGACGTGGCTCACGCCCTCGATGTGGAGACCCCGCGACGCCACGTCGGTGGCGACGAGGATCGGGAGCTGCCCGTCCTTGAAGTCGTTCAGGATCTTGAGCCGTTTCTTCTGGTCCACGTCGCCGGTCAGCGCCCGGGCCTGCCAGCCGTTCCGGCCCAGGCGGTCCTCGAGCCGCCGCGCCTCCTCGCGCGTGTTCGAGAAGATCAGGATCCGGCTGCCGCCCTCGCGGCGCAGGAGCCCGAGCAGGAGATTGAACTTCTCCTCGCGGCCGACGTGGTAGAGCACCTGCTCGGCCTTCTCCACCGTCTTCTGCAACGGGGTGATGCTGATCTGGGCCGGATTGTTCATGAACTCCCAGGTCAGCTCCAGCACGCGGAACGACAGGGTGGCCGAGAACAGGAACGACTGCCGCTTCTCCGGCTTGGGCAGCCGCCGCAGGATGAAGCGGAGGTCGGCGATGAAGCCCATGTCGAACATGCGGTCGGCCTCGTCGATGACCAGCACCTCGACGCGCGCGGGCGACCACACGTGCTGCTTGAGATAGTCGATGAGCCGGCCCGGCGTGCCGACCAGCACGTCGCAGCCCTCCCGGAGGTCCTCGCGCTGCTTGTTGTAGTCGATGCCCCCGTAGACCGAGAGGATGCGCAGCCCGGTGTGCGCGCCGAGCAGCCGCGCGTCCGCCTCGATCTGCACCACCAGCTCCCGCGTGGGCGCGATGATGAGCACGCGGGGCGCGGTCGGCCCACTGCGGCCGGGCGCGGGGTGCGTCAGGCAGCGCGTGAAGGCCGCGATCAGGAAGGCGGCGGTCTTGCCGGTGCCGGTCTGGGACTGGCCGGCCACGTCCTTGCCCCGCAAGGCCAGGGGCAGGGCCGCCTCCTGGATGGCGGTGGTGGCGACGAAGCCGGCGTCCTCGATTCCGCGGCGCACCGGGCCGGGCAGGTCCAGCGAGTCGAACGAGAGCGGGCTCACTTCGGGGCCTCCTCCACCACCGCCGCCTTGGCCTTGGCCTTCTTTCGCGCGACCACGCGGGAGCAGATGACGCCGACCTCGTACAGAATGCAGAGCGGTCCCGCCATCAAGGACTGGTTCACGACGTCCGGCGTCGGGGTCAGGACCGCCGCGATGATGAAGTTGATCAGGATCGCGTACTTCCGGTTCTTGGCGAGGAACTGGGGCGTCACGATGCCGAGCATGGACAGCAGCGTGATCACCACCGGCATCTCGAAGACCACCCCGAAGGCCAGCGTGAACTTCAGGATGAAGTCGACGTAGCTCGAGACCGTGATCATGGCCTTCAGGCCCTGGTCCTGCCCGAAGGTCACCAGGAAGCTGATCGCGAAGGGCACGACCACGAAGAGCGCGAAGGCACCGCCCGCGAGGAAGAGCAGCGAGCCGATGATCACGAAGGGCGCCGCGTACTTGCGCTCGTGCTTGTGGAGACCCGGGGCCACGAAGGCCCACACGTTCCAGAGGATCACCGGCATCGCGATGAAGAGGCCCATGATCATGGCCACCTTCATGTAGGTCCAGAAGGCCTCGGTGGGCGTGGTGAAGACCAGCTCGGTCTTGAGATCGCGCGTGAGGAACTTCATCACGTTGGTGGTGAAGTAGAGCGAGATGCCGAGTCCGATGGCCGAGGGGATGAGGCTCCAGACGATGCGGTTGCGCAGCTCGGTCAGGTGGTCGAAGAACGACATCTTGCCGTGCTCGTCGGCCGCCGCGACCTCGGGGCTGGCGCTCGCCTCGGGCTCGCTCATCACCAATCCGGGACGAAGTGGCGGAGCTGGCCCACGCCGTGGCCCGCCTGGAAGCCCTCGCGGATCGCCCGCGTGACATACGCCTTGGCCGACCGGATCGAGTCGCCCAGGGCCTGGCCGCGCGCGAGCCCGGCCGTGATGGCGGCCGAGAAGGTGCAGCCGGTGCCGTGGGTGTTCTGCGAATCGATCCGTGGCGTGGAGAACCGCGTGAAGTCGCGCCCGTTCCAGAGCAGGTCGGTGGCGTCGCCCTTGAGATGCCCCCCCTTCACCAGCACGTACCGGGGGCCCATCAGGTGGATGCGGCGCGCCGCCTCTTCCATGTCCTCGGGCTCGGCGACCCGGATCCCGGCGAGCACTTCCGCCTCCGGCAGGTTGGGCGTGACCAGGAGGGCCAGCGGGAGGATCCGGTCGGCGAGGGCCGCGCGGGCCTCGGGCTGCAGCAGCTGATCACCCGATTTGGCGACCATGACCGGATCCACCACCAGCTTCTCGATCCGCTGGCTCGTCAGCTCCGTCGCGACCGCCTCGATGATGGGCGCGGTCGAGAGCATCCCGCACTTGGCCGCGTCGGCGCCGAAGTCCTCCAGGACGGAGCGCAGCTGTCGCCCCACGAACGCGGGCGGCAGATTCTCCACACCCTGGACCCCGAGGGAGTTCTGCGCCGTCACCGCGGTGATCACCGACATGCCGAACACCCGGAACGCGGAGAACGTCTTGAGATCCGCCTGGATGCCTGCGCCGCCGCCGGAATCGGAGCCGGCGATGGTGAGGGCCTTGGGGATCAACATGGCCTCTTAGTATACGGGATACGTCCGGGGCCGGCGGGAAGAACCTGCCCGCCCCGGCGGCCGAGGCTACCAGCGCGCGGAGATGCCGAAGAGGGCGGAGTGGGTGTCGAGGTCGGCCCGCAGCGTGGTCCTGCCGTTCGAGGCGTCGCGCAGCTCCACCTCGGGGGAGACGTGGGTGAAGCGGTACTCGCCGAACAGGGCCAGGTTCCGGTAGACCTGGACCGCGACGCCGCCCGCCAGCTTGTAGCCGAACGAGAAGTCGGTGTCGGAATCGTGGTTCCGGAAGCTCCGCGTGTGGCGCGGGGTGATGGTGGTCATGAAGACCGGCGGACCCGCGACCAGGTAGGGCTGCACCCGGCCCTGGGGGGCGTCGGCGGTCTTGAGCAGGGGCAGCCGCAGCATCAGGTCCACCGACAACGCGGTGGTCTCCACGTCGAAGGACCCGGTGCCGCCGCGCCCGCTGCCGCAGCCACCCGGGTAGAAGCACCCGCGCAGCTGGACCGACTGCGGGCCGAGATAGGGGTAGAACCGGAAGAAATCGAGACCTACACCCAGGAAGGGCACGCTGTCGAAGTAGCGGCCGGCGCGGCCGCCCCAGGCGAGGGATCGGTCGAACTCCACGTCCTCGTAGGTGCCGGGGCCGATGCCCTGGTCGTTGAGCTTGAGATCGCTCTTCTGGGTGAAGCTCGTGCCCGCGTAGAGATCGGCGAACCACTCGGCGGAGGCGGGGCGGTCACCGAGCACGCTGCTCGCCAGGACCGCGGCCACCACCATCCATCGGAGCGCCGATCGCATGACCACTGTCACTCTACCACCGCGCCGCGGCCGGTCCAGTCGAAACGGCCGGCGTGCGTCAGGCGGGAATGATCACGGTGAACTCGCCCCGCGCCGTCCCCGCCGCGAAGCGCTCACGCAGCGCCGCCGCGGGACCGCGCACGATCTCCTCGAAGGTCTTGGTCAGCTCCCGCGCCACCACGATCTCCCGCTCGCCGAAGACCTGCGCGATCGCCTCCAGCGAGGCGAGGATGCGGTGGGGCGACTCGTAGCACACCACGGTCAGGTCCAGGTCGCGCAGGGCCTCCAGCCGGTGCACGCGCCGGCCCGGCTTCACGGGCAGGAACCCGTCGAAGAGGAACCGGTCGGCCGGCACCCCGGCCGCGGACAGGGCCGCCGCCACCGCCGAGGGCCCCGGTACCGGCACCACCGGGATGCCGGCCTCCCGCGCCTGCTTGACGAGGAGGAACCCGGGATCCGAGATGCCGGGGGTGCCCGCGTCGGTGACCAGGGCCACCGACTGGCCGGCCTGGAGCGTCTCGAGCAGGCGCGTGCCCTTGCGGAGCTTGTTGTGCTCGAAGTAGCTCGTGACCGGCGCGTGGATGCCGAAGTGGGTGAGGAGGATGCGGGTGCGGCGGGTGTCCTCGCAGGCGATGAGCGCGACCTCCTTCAGGATGCGGAGCGCGCGCAGCGTGATGTCCTCGAGGTTGCCGAGGGGCGTCGCGACCACGTAGAGGGTGCCGGCCATCGGATCAGGGCGCCGGGCGCAGGGGCACCGAGCGGCAGAACTCGAGGAGCGCGCGCGCCAGCGCGGCGAGCCGCTCGTAGGGCGGACCGTCGAGCGCCTGCATCTCCCGCTCGTCCTCCCCGATCGCGAGCCGCACGACCACCGCGCGGCGCGGGCCGGGCGCGTTCGGGTCGAAGCGCGGCGCGGGCCACTCGGCGGCCAGCGCCGGGTCGCGCAGCAGCCGGTCGAGGAGGGCCACGTACGCGTCCGCCTCCACCACGCCCGCGCGCTCCCAGTCGGGCGACTGCGGCCGCGGGCCCGCGAGCGCCTGCAGGGTGACGCGCCCTTCGCGGGCCACGAGCCGGGCGGTCTCGACCGCGGGCGCCGTCTCGTCGCCGCTCCGGCGCTCGGTCAGGATCACGAGGCGCGAGCTCCGGCGGGCCGCGGCCAGCAGCGCGTCGAGGGCCGGGCCGGCCCGCCGCTCGAGCACGGCGCGCGCGGCGTCGTCCCGGGTGGCGTCCAGGTCGCGGCGCATCTGCAGGTAGTCATCGAGCGCGACGGG
>CAMLFJ010000210.1 GCA_946479205.1 uncultured bacterium
CGAGCTCCAGCTCTTCGTCTTCCTGGGCCTGATCATCATGATGGTGGCGGTGACCGCGGCGGTGGTCGTCATGCAGGAGGGCCAGCGCAAGATCCCGGTCCAGTACGCCAAGCGGGTGGTCGGGCGGAGGATGTACGGGGGGCAGTCGACCCACATCCCGCTCCGCATCAACACCGCGGGCGTGATCCCGGTCATCTTCGCCTCGTCGCTGATCCTGTTCCCGGCGACCCTCACGCGCTTCATCCACCACCCGTGGATGCAGTACGTCTCGGAGGCCCTCTCGCCCGGGCACTTCACCTACACCGTCCTCTACTGCGCCCTGATCATCTTCTTCGCCTACTTCTACACCGCGATCGTGTTCAACCCGGTCGACCTCGCCGACAACATGAAGAAGTACGGCGGGTTCATCCCGGGGGTGCGGCCCGGCAAGAAGACCGCGGAGTACATCGACAAGACCCTGACCCGGATCACGCTGCCCGGGGCGATGTTCCTGGCCATGATCTCGGTATTACCCGACTTCCTGATCCAGTGGTTCAACACCCCGTTCTACTTCGGCGGGACCAGCCTCCTGATCGTGGTCGGGGTGGCTCTCGATACCGTGCGACAGATGGAGTCCCATCTGCTGATGCGGAACTACGAGGGCTTCCTCCGCAAGAAGGCCAAGGGCGCATGAGCCGCGTGATCTTCCTCGGCGCCCCCGGGGCGGGTAAGGGCACCCAGGCGCGCCGGCTCGCCGCGGGCTCGGGGGTTCCCCAGGTGGCCACCGGCGACATGCTCCGCGAGGCGGTCGCCGCGGGCACGCCGCTCGGGATCGAGGCCAAGCGCTTCATGGACCAGGGCGCGCTCGTGCCCGACGAGGTCGTGATCGGCCTGGTGGACGAGCGCCTGTCGCGCCCCGACGCCACCACGGGCTACGTGCTGGACGGCTTCCCGCGCACGGTGGCCCAGGCCGAAGCGCTCGACGCGCTGCTGGGCCGGCTCGGCCAGGACCTCGACCGCGTGGTCTTCTTCGACGTCTCTCGCGACGAGCTGCTGCGCCGCCTGACCGGGCGCCGGGTGTGCCGGCAGTGCGGCACCGCCTTCCACCTGGTCTCGGCCCCCCCGAAGGCGGCCGGCCGGTGCGATCAGTGCGGGGGCGAGCTCTACCAGCGCGAGGACGACGCGGAGGCCACGGTGGGGCGCCGGCTCGACGTCTACCAGACCCAGACCGCGCCCCTGCTGGACTACTACCGCAAGCGCGGCCTGTTCGTGCGGGTGGCGGGCGAGGGGCCGGTGGACCGCGTGGCCGAGGCGATCCAGAAGGCGGTCAAGGAGCCGGTGGCATCGTGATCCTACTCAAGTCGGCGCGCGAGCTCGGCCACATGCGGGCGGCCGGGCGGATCCTCGCCGAGGTCAAGGACCGGCTGCGCGCGATGGTCAAGCCCGGGATCTCCACCAAGGAGATCGACGCGGACGTGGAAGCCTTCATCGTCTCCCGCGGCGCCGCCTCGGCGTTCAAGGGCTACCGGGGGTTCCCGGCCACCGTCTGCATCTCGATCAACGAGGAAGTGGTACACGGCATCCCCTCGCCCAAGCGGAAGCTGCGGGAGGGAGACATCGTGGGGCTGGACCTCGGGTGTATCGTCGAAGGGTACTACGCGGACTGCGCGATCACCCTGCCGGTGGGGCCGGTACCCCCGCGGGTGCAGGAGCTCTTGGACGTCACCCGGGAGAGCCTGGACAAGGCGATCGTCCAGTGCCGCGCCGGCAATCGGCTGGGCGACGTCTCCCACGCGGTGCAGACCCACTGCGAGAGCCACGGCTTCGGGGTCGTGCGCGCCTTCGTCGGACACGGGATCGGGCGGAATCTCCACGAGGAGCCGCAGATCCCGAACTTCGGGGATGCGGGACGGGGCCCGGTGATCAAGGCGGGCATGGTGCTGGCCATCGAGCCGATGATCACCATGGGCTCGTGGGAGGTGCGCGTGCTCGAGGATCGCTGGACCGCGGTGACCGCCGACGGGAGCTGGGCCGCGCACTTCGAAGACACCATCGCGATCACCGAGGCGGGGCCCGAGGTGCTGACGCGACTGGATCGCGCGGCCTAGGGGGACCCGAGTCGATGGCCAAGGAAGACGCGATCGAGGTGGAGGGCACGGTGGTGGAGCCGTTGCCCAACGCGATGTTCCGGGTGGAGCTGGAGAACGGTCACCGGGTGCTGGCCCACGTGTCGGGCAAGATGCGCATGAACTTCATTCGCATCCTGCCGGGCGACAAGGTGAAGGTGGAGCTGTCACCCTACGACCTCACCCGGGGCCGTATCACGTACCGGTTCAAGTAACGTGTTCGAGCTTGGCGAGGCGCAGCCGAAGGCGAGCCGAGCGGATATATAAAGTCGAGCGGATAAATAAAGGGGCAAGGGTATGAAAGTACGTCCATCGATCAAGGTTCGGTGCGAGCACTGCAAGGTCGTCCGCCGCGAGGGCCGCGTGCGGATCATCTGCACGAACCCGCGCCACAAGCAGCGTCAGGGATAGGAGCCCACATGGCACGTATCGCCGGAGTCGACCTGCCGCGGGACAAGCGGGGCCAGATCGCGGTCCAGTACATCTACGGGATCGGGATCCCGTCCGCGAAGAAGATCTTCGCGGACGCACGCGTCGATCCCAACAAGCGGGTGAAGAGCTGGTCGGACGACGAGACGGGCCGGGTGCGTGACATCATCGAGCGCGAGTACAAGGTGGAGGGCGACCTCCGCCGCGAAGTCTCCATGAGCGTGAAGCGCCTGATGGACATCGGGTGCTACCGCGGCATCCGGCATCGCAAGGGTCTGCCGGTACGCGGGCAGCGAACCCACACGAACGCGCGCACGCGCAAGGGCAAGAGCAAGGGCGTGATGGTGAAGAAGAAGCCGGTGGCCGCCGCGCCCTCCGCGCCGCCGAAAAAGTAAGGAGCCGAATCGATGGCCGACGCCGCGGAACAGAAGCCGGACGAGAAAGCCGCCGCCGCGCCCCGCAAGGGCGGGCGCAAGCGGGAGCGCAAGGAGGTCCGCGTGGGCATCGCCCACGTGCAGGCCACCTTCAACAACACGATCGTGACCCTGACCGACAAGATGGGCAACGTGGTCTCGTGGGCCAGTGCGGGCAGCGTGGGCTTCAAGGGCTCGCGCAAGAGCACGCCCTTCGCGGCGCAGACCGCGGCCGAGAACGCGGCCCGCAAGGCGATGGAAGTGGGCCTCAAGCAGGTGGAGGTGTTCGTGCGCGGCCCGGGAGCCGGGCGCGAGGCGGCCATCCGCTCGCTGCAGGCGGTGGGACTGGAGATCACCGCCATCCGTGACGTGACCCCGATTCCGCACAACGGCTGCCGGCCGCCCAAGCGGCGACGCGTGTAGGAGGAGACGTACGTGGCACGATATCGAGCCGCCGTTTGCCGGCAGTGCCGGCGTGAAGGCATCAAGCTGTTCCTGAAGGGCTCCCGCTGTTTCACCGACAAGTGCGCGATCGAGCGGCGGAACTACCCGCCCGGTCAGCACGGCCTGGGGCGCACCAAGCCGACGCAGTACGGCATCCAGCTCCGGGAGAAGCAGAAGGCCAAGCGCATCTACGGGGTGCTGGAGGCGCAGTTCCGTCGCTACTTCGCGTGGGCCGAGGCCGAGAAGGGCATCACCGGCGAGAACCTGCTCAAGTTCCTCGAGCGGCGCCTCGACAACGTGGTGTTCCGCCTGGGCATCGGCGCCTCCCGCCGGGAGGCCCGGCAGATGATCGGCCACGGGCACATCCAGGTGAACGGGCGGAAGGTGTCGATCCCTTCGTTCATCGTGAAGGTGGGCGAGGTGGTGCAGCTGCGCCCGACCTCCAAGATGCAGGAGCGGGTCGCCGACAACCTGACCGCGGGGCGCTCGCCGGTACCGCCGTGGCTGGACCTGGACGTCAACGAGAAGAAGGGTACGGTGCGCGGGCTTCCGCTGCGGGAGGACATCCAGATCCCGGTGCAGGAGCAGCTCATCGTCGAGCTGTTCTCGAAGTAGGCGGCCGACCGGCCGCCAGAAGGGGCATATGGCCAGGACACCGTTTCAGAAGCCGAAGTCGATCCAGTGGGAGATTCTCTCCGATCGTTACGGGCGGCTGGTCGCCGAGCCGTTCGAGAAGGGTTACGCCCTCACCGTCGGGCACTCGCTGCGCCGCACCCTCCTGGCCATCGTGCCGGGATCGGCGGTGTCGTGGGTCCGGATTCCGGGCGTGAAGGACGTGGAGACCCGCATCCCCGGGGTGCAGGAAGACACCACCGATGTGCTGCTGAACCTGAAGAAGCTGGCGGTGAGCGTGCCGTCCGGCGAGCCCACCGAGACCCGGCTCGAGGCTCGGGGACCCAAGCAGGTCACCGGCGCCGACGTGTCGGAGGCGAGCGGCGTCGAGGTGCTGAACCCGGAGATCCACATCGCGACCCTGGCCGCGGGCGCCACCCTCGCGATCGACCTCGGGATCGGCGCGGGGCGCGGCTACATGGCGGCCGACCGGCATTCCGCGGGAACCATTCCCGCCGGAGCGATCGCGCTCGACTCGGCCTTCTCGCCGATCCAGCGCGTGGCCTACGGTGTGGAGAACGCGCGGCTGGGCAAGGTCACCGACTACGAGAAGCTGATCCTCGAGATCTGGACCAACGGGGCGGTGTCGCCCGACGATGCCCTCTCGCGGGCGGCCCGCCACCTGCAGTCGCACTTCTCCCACCTGGCCCCGGAAGGGCGCGAGGAGGAAGAGGAGGAGGTGGAGGCGACCGGCGAGGGCTTCCTGCAGGAGAGCCTGTCCAAGCCGCTCGAGGAGCTGCCGCTCCCCGCGCGGGCCATCAACGCATTGAAGAACCACGAGATCCTGATGGTCGCGGACCTGGTCCAGAAGACCGACGAGGACCTCGAGTCGGTCAAGAACCTCGGCTCCAAGTCGATCGAGGAGATCAAGACCGCGCTGGCCGCGCTCGGCCTGTCGCTCGGCATGCGCATCGACCCGAATCTGCTGGGCGCGCTCGGCCGCGGAGGGACGAAATGAGGCACGGCAAGGCGGGCTTCAAGCTCGGGCGGGTCACCGCCCACCGCTGGGCGCTCTTCCGCAACCTGCTCGTGGCCCTCTTCCGCCACGAGCGCATCATGACCACCGAGGCCAAGGCCAAGGCGGTCCGTGGCCTCGCCGACCACATGGTCACCCTCGCCAAGCGCGACGATCTGCACGCGCGCCGGCAGGTGCTGAGCATGGTGCCCGACGCGGTCGTGGTGAAGAAGCTCTTCGACACCATCGCGGCCCGCTTCAGCGAGCGGCCCGGCGGCTACACCCGCATCATGAAGGCGGGCCTGCGCGCCGGCGACCGCGCGCAGATGGTGGTGCTGGAGCTGGTGGACCGGCCGGAGGAGCCCAAGGAGAAGGGGAAGAAGGACGCCAAGGCCGAGAAGGCCCCCAAGGAAGACAAGAAGGCCAAGGGCAAGGGCGAGGCCTCCGCGGGCGCGGCCAAGGGCCGGCGCAAGAAGGCGGCCGCGGCGGCGGGCTAGTTCTGCTTCTTACCGTCTAGTTCTTCAGGCTCTGTTGAAATGCGGGGGCCCAGAAATGGCCCCCGCAGTCCCCCGGTCCGCGGACTCCCGTTTACTGCTTGTTGCGGTAGTCTATTTCAGGTGCTTCTTGAAGAGGTCGAGGGTGCGGCGCCAGGCGTCGTCGGCGGCGGCCTTGTTGTAAACGTCGGCCCGCTCGTCGTTGAAGAAGCCGTGATCCACTCCCGGATAGATGTTGATCTCGACCGTCTTGCCCGCCTTCTTGATGGCGGCCTCCACCTCGCGGGCGGTCTGCGGCGTCACGAAGCCGTCCTTCTCGGCGAAGAGCCCTAGCACCGGTCCGTTCAGCTTCGAGTAGTCCGGCTTGACGTTCGGATGGATGCCGTAGAAGTCCACCACCGCCCCCACGTTCGAGTTGGTGCACCCCGCGAAGAGGGCGAGCTGCCCGCCCATGCAGAAGCCCACCGCTCCGAGCTTGGAGGTCGAGGAGTGGCCGGCGAGGTACCGGGCGGCTCCGGAGAGATCCTTCTCGGCCCGCTCGATGTTCAGCGCCATGAAGAGCTTGCCCGCGGTGTCCGGCTCGGTGGCGGTCTGGCCGTGGTAGAGATCCGGGGCCAGCGCCGAGAAGCCGGCGGCCGCGAAGCGATCGGCGACGTTCTTGATGTGGCCCACCAGGCCCCACCACTCCTGGATCACGAGAACACCCGGGCCCTTGCCGGAGGCGGGAGTGGCCAGATAGCCCTTCGCGGTGTGCCCGTTGCTGGGAAACTCGACCATCGTGCCGGCCATCGTGCGGTCTCCTTCT
>CAMLFJ010000211.1 GCA_946479205.1 uncultured bacterium
TCGCCCATGAAGTTGACGCAGAACTTGTCGGGGGCGGCGAGCTTGGCGCCGATGATGAGGCCGAGGCCGGTGCCGAGCGCGTGCGACTTGCCCCAGCCGAGATAGCCGCGGGGGGAGGCGGCGCGGTAGAAGGGCAGGAGCTGGTCGCGCGGGCTCCCGGAGTCGTGGGTGACGATGGCCTCGCGCGAGTCGACGGTCCGCATGAACTCGGCCATCACGCGGTAGGGCGTCATCGGAACCTCGGCCGACCCGAGGATGGGGGCCCACTCGGCGAGCCAGGCTGCGCGCACGCCCTCGAGATCGGCGCGCACGCGCTCCCGTCCGGCCGGGCGGCCGCCCTGGCTCTTGATGGCCTCGATGAACTGGCGCAGCACGAGCCGCGCGTCGCCGAGGAGCGGGTAGTCGGCGACGTAGCTCTTGTTGAGATCGCGCTCGTCGTTGGTCGCGTGGATGATCGTCTTGCCCGCCGGGATGGTGGCCGCCATGCCGTGGCGGGTGAAGCTGCAGCCGATGCCGAACACCACGTCGGCCTCGCGGAGATAGTGCAGGGTCTGTCCGGTGACCGCGGGACCGCCGGTGCCGAGGGCGAGCGGGTGATCCTCGGGGAAGGCGCTCTTGCCCTCGAGCGTGGCCATGACCGGGGCCTGGAGCAGCTCGGCCAGCTCGAGCAGCTCGGCCGAGGCCTCGGAGTACAGGACGCCCTGGCCGGCGTGGATCACCGGCCGCCGCGCGTCGCGGAGCACGCGGGCGGCCGCCTCGACGTCTCGAACGTTGGCGCCGGCCGCCGTCACCTTGACCGGGCGGTACGCGTCGATCAGGGCGTCGGGCACCTCCTCGTTGATGACATCGGCGGGGATCTCGACCATCGTCGGGCCCGGACGGCCCATGCGCATCAGGCTGATGGCCCGGCGCATGACGTCCGCGACCTGGCTGCCCACCGTGATGGTCTCGACGCCCTTGGTGACGGAGGCGAAGGTGCGCGCCGAGCTGAACAGGGGGAAGACCTGGGCGCGGTCGCGCTGATGCCCGAGCGGCAGGAGCAGCATGGGCGTGGAGTCGGAGTACGCGGTGGCCACGCCCGGGAATGCGTTCTCCGCCCCCGGCCCGTACTGCATGCAGAACGCGGCGAGCTTGCGGCCGTTCGTCACCCGCGCGTACCCGTCGGCGATGCCCACTCCCACCCGCTCCTGGCGGCAGAGCACCGGCCGGATCTCGGCTCGGGCGGCGGCCTCGATCACCGGGGTGGTCGGATAGGCGCTCAGGAACTCGGCGCCCTCGATCTTGAGAATGCGGGCGATGGCATCGACGACTTTCACGATCGGCCCTCCTCGGGTCTTCGGGATTGCCGGTCGCTCGCGCGGACGAGCGGCCGGCCAGCGGCCCGGCGTTGACTATATCTCAGCGGCCCGCCGACGGTCCTGGAAGCCCGGCACGCTGCTTGCCCTGGTCCTGGTTGGGGTGGAGTAGATCCGTCCCGGAGGCGCCAATGGCGCGATCGGCGCCTCATTGGGTGACATTTTTGCCACGCGGGTGACGCTGTCTGACACCGGCCGAGCCCCGAAAGGAGCACCGAAGATGCGACCGATCCTCTTCCTCCTCGTGGTCGTCGGGGCGGGTGCCGTCGCGGCGATCCGACTCCTGCCCTGGTGGGTGCTCCTGGCCGCATTCGCGGGGGTGGTGCTCGCCGTCCCCGTCCTCTTCAGGTGGGCCCTGCCGCGCCTGCTGAAGGTCCCGTTCCGGGCCAAGGGCGCTGTCCTCCGTGGCGCGACGGTGCGCGTGCACTCGGCTGAGCGCACCGAGGTGCCGGCGGTGGGGTCGTCCGGTGAAGACGAGGCCAGCGCGGCCGATCGTGGGCCTCGCGAGCACTATGGCATAGAGGTCACCATCACGCCGCGTCCGGCCGAGGGGCCGTTCAGGCTCTGGGCGCCCGGCGAGCTGGTCCTGGTCGGTCCCGCCGCCAAGGCGGAAGAGCCGGAGGGCGACGACGCCGGCGAGGTTTCTGCGCTCGAGATCGAGCAGGACGGTCACTTCTTGCCGGACGAGGGGATGAAGTACGGGGGACCGCAGCGGCTTCGTTTCGTCGCGGCGGTGCCGCCCGGGCAGCGGCGCCTCCGCTTCCGCTACTACTTCGAGATCTTCGGCGACGTCGCGCTGCCGACGGCGACGGTCACGTCCGGCGCCCGCTCGTGACGACTCGCTGACGGCCGCGCTAGCGGCCCTCGCACTTGTACACGTCGGCGGTCTTGTAGTCCTGGAGCCCGAAGTAGCCCCCCTTCATCGTGCGTTGAGGCGTCAAGAGTGCGACGTTCCCACCGACCTTGGCCGCTTTCTTCTGGAGGTCTTCGAGGTCATTGTCGGCCACGGTCCCGAGCACCCGGCAGCCCCGCACCATCTCCACGTCGCTCACGACCCTCACCTTGGCTGCTTCCACGCTCGAGATCTCGCCGGACGATGCACAGCCGCCCGCCAGGAGGGCCAGCGCAACCGACGCTACGTGTCTCGTCCTCATGACTTGCCCTCCCTTGTCGAGGCGCCGTCGCCACGACCCTAGCAGTCTGCCGGTGGGAAGTCTAGATCGAGCCGGGCCACGCGGTTATGATGGCGCCCATGGCCGGCACGGATCGCCTGACGGTCGGCGGGTTCCTCGCCCGATTCGCCTTCGCCCTCGTGGTGGTGGGCGCCACCTACAATCCCACCGCCTACTCGTACTATGCGTGGGCGAGGACCACCGGCTGGGAGTGGCGTCCGCCGATCGTCTTCGTCGGAGTCGTGCTGCTGATCGGATGGGTCATCTGCCTGCGCCTCACCCTGCGCTCGATCGGCGGGATCGGCCTGCTCCTGGCCAACGCGTTTCTGGCCGCCCTCTTCTGGCTCTTCGCCTACTGGGGTTGGCTGCCCGTCGAGAACACCGCCGCGATCTCCTGGCTCGGCCTGTTCAGCGTCACCGCCATTCTGGCCGTCGGCATGTCCTGGTCGCGTCTTCGCGGCGGCGGGGGCCACCTACCCAGCTGAGCGGCCGGTCACAGCGAGGAGAGCGCCCAGAAGCCCAGGAGCGAGAAGGTAGCCAGCAGCCCGAACGGCAGCGAGAAGCTCCCGGTCGATGCGAACAGCGTCCCGACCGCGGGGGCCCCCACCGCGATGGCCAGCACGCCGACGCCGCTCACCAGCCCCACCGCGGCCCCCGGTGCCCGCGGCAGGGCCGCGCCGGCCGTGTTCATGAGGGCAGCGTAGGGCGCGTTGAACGCGATGCCGAGGGCCATGATCGCGATCGCGGCCACGACCAGCGGCCGACCGGGCCAGGCGAGGACCAGGAGGCCGGCCGCGCCCGTCAGGACGGTGACCTTCATGACCGCGCGCGCCTCGAGTACGCCGTGGTCGACCAGCCACCCGCCGAAGGGACGCGACAGGACGCCGAGGGCCAGGATCGTCGAGCCGGCGGCACCCGCCATCACCAGCGACAGGCCGAAATCGTGCACCAGGAAGGTAGTGACCCAGATCCCGACCAGGACGGCGAGCCCGAAGGTGACGCTGTGCACGAGCCCGAGGGTCCACACCTTGCGGCTGCGCACCGCCTCGGTCAGCGGCGCGGCGGTGAGCGTCGGCCGCACGCTCGGGGCCAGGGCGAGCCACGCGACGGTCGAGAGCAGGATCAGCCCCGACGAGACGATGAAGGCGGAGCGCCAGCCCATCAGGCTCGTCAGGAGCGGGATCAGGTAGAGCGCGGTGCCGCCGCCGAGCTGGACGAACCCGCCGTAGAGCCCCAGCGCCTGGTGCACGCGGGCCGGCGGCACGACCAGCGTCGCGTACCGCATGCCCGTGACGAAGGCCAGGCCGCAGCCGAGGCCGCCCACCATCTTGATGAGCAGGAGATCGGGGAAGTGGCGCGCGTAGCCCAGCGCGAGATTGCTCACGAAGATGGCGGCGAGGCCGGCGGTGCCCACCCGGGTGGGGCCCAGACGGTCGCAGAGCAAGCCGGCGGGCACGCACGCGATCGCGAGGGTGACGAAGAAGACGGTCGAGAGCAGGCCGGCCTGGACGGGGCCGAAGCCGAGCTCCTTCATGAGCAGGGGGATCACCGCCGCGTGGTTGGTGTAGTTGGTGGTGGTCGCCCATCCCATCAGGCACGCGACGCCCAGGCGGATGGCCATGGGTCCGGAGTCTAGCACCCGGCCGCCCCGAGGCGACTAGCGTCCGGCGAGGGCTCGGTTCTCCAGCCGGCTCAGGAGCCGCACCACCGGCCACAGCATCAGGAAATAGATGATCGCGGCCACCACGATGGGCGTCGGGTTGTAGGTGAGGCTCTGCGCCTGGCGCGCCTGGTAGAGGAGCTCGGGCACGGCCACCACGCTGCCGAGCGAGGTGAGCTTCACGACCTCGAGCGTATTGGAGAGCAGATCCGGCAGCACGTTGCGCACCGCCTGGGGCAGCACGACGTAGGCCATGGCCTGCAGGCGAGAGAGGCCGGTGGAGCGGGCGGCCTCGACCTGGCCGGCCGGCACCGAATCGATGCCGGCTCGCAAGATCTCGCCGTAGTACGCGCCGGTGTTGAGGAAGAAGGCGACGGCCACGCAGACGAAACCGCCCAGCTCCAGCCCGGCGAACGGCAGTCCGGCGAAGAGCAGGATCAGCAGTACCAGGGGCGGAAAGGCGCGGAAGAAATCGACCCAGGCCATCAGCGGCCAGCGCACCGCGGGGCGCTTCGCGCTCGCGAGCAACGCGAGGATCAGCCCGCCGAGGAGACCGAGCGGCACCACGAGGAGCGACAGCAGCACGGTGTTCCGCAATCCGGCCAGCACGATCGGCCAGGAGGCGACGATGATCTCCGGGTTGAAGAAGGTCTGGATCATCGCTTCCACGCGAACCGGGTCTCGACCCAGCGCCCCGCCACCACCACGGGAAGGAACAGCACGACGTAGGCCGCCGCGCCCATCATCAGCGGCGAGGGATTGTAGGAGTTGGACATCGCCGAGCTCGCCTGGCCCAGGATCTCGGTGACCGCCACCACGGTGCCGAGCGCGGTGCCCTTGGTGATGGCGATCGTGCGGTTGGTGAGCGGCGGGATGGTCAGCCGGAGGGCCTGCGGCAGCACGACGTTCATGAGGGTCTGGCCGAACGAGAGGCCGGTCGAGCGCGCGGCTTCCCACTGCCCCCGGGCCACCGAGGTGATGCCGGCCCAGAAGATCTCTTCCGAGAAGGCCATCAGGACGAAGGCGAGCGAGAGCCAGGTCGAGACGAAGCCGGACGGCGAGAGGTCGAGGCTGGGCAGGCCGAAGTAGATCAGCACGATGATGACCAGCGGGGGCAGCGAGCGGAACAGATCGACGATGAAGACGATCAGCCAGTTGAGCGGCCGGACCGCGAGGCTCCTGAGCAGCGCCAGGGCCAGGCCGGCCGCGATCCCGGTGACGACGATGAGGAAGGCCAGCTCGACCGTGACCACCACGCCGGACAGGATGTCCGGCAGGTACCTGAGCATGACCTTGCCGTTGAAGAAGGTCTCGGTGAAGCGGTCCCAGTTCGACACCCGCTCAGTGCCGCTGGATCTGGCCGATGAAGGCGCGCGTGCGCTCGTGGGCCGGGTGCTCGAAGATCGCGGCGGGCGGCCCTTGCTCCACGATGGCGCCCTCGTCCATGAACAGGACCCGGTCGGCCGCGTTGCGGGCAAAGCCCATCTCGTGGCTGACCACGATCATGGTCATGCCGCTCTCGCGCAGGGAGCGCATGACCTCGAGCACCGAGCCCACCAGCTCGGGATCGAGCGCGCTGGTCGGCTCGTCGAACAGCATGACCCGGGGCTCGAGCGCGATCGCGCGCGCGATGGCCACCCGCTGCTGCTGGCCGCCCGAGAGCTGGCCGGGCGTGTGGCCGGCGCGGTCGCCGAGGCCGACCCGCTCCAGGGCGGCGTGGCCCAGCGCCTCGGCCCCGGCGCGCGACTTGCCCGCGACCTTGCGGAGCGCCAGCGTCACGTTGCCGAGCGCGGTCATGTGCGGATAGAGGTTGAAGGACTGGAACACCATGCCGATGCGCTGGCGGGCGTGGTTGATGTCGGTCCGCGGGTCGAGCATGTCGATGCCGTCCACCACCACGCTGCCGGAGGACGGTTCCTCCAGTCGATTGAGGCAGCGCAGCAGCGTCGACTTGCCCGAGCCCGACGGCCCGATGACGAACACCAGCTCGCGCTCGGCCACCCGGAGATCGACGCCCTTCAGGACGTGAAGGGCGCCGAAGTGCTTGTGGATGCCGCGGGCGTCGACGATCGGGCCATTCA
>CAMLFJ010000212.1 GCA_946479205.1 uncultured bacterium
CCGGCCTCATCGTGGGTGGGCGGCAGCGGCGCTAGCCATGCTCGATCTCGACGTCGTCTGGCGGAACCTGCCGTTCCTGATGCTCCAGGGATTCCTGGGCATCGGCAACTTCGTGGGCGGCACCCTGCGTCTGGCCATCCCGTCCATCATCCTCGGGTTCCTCCTCGGGATCTTCATCGGCATCGCGCGGCTGGCCCCGCAGCGGTGGATCCGCATGCCGGCCACGGTATACGTGGAGTTCTTCCGGGGCGTCCCGCTGGTCATGGTGATCTTCTGGATGTGGTTCATCATGCCGATCGTGCTCAAGACGTCGATCCCCGAGTTCGGGGTGGCCCTGACCGCGTTCGTGGTCTTCGAGGCGGCCTACCTGGGCGAGATCGTGCGCGCGGGCATCCAGTCGGTGGCCCGCGGCCAGGTCGAGGCGGGCACCGCGCTCGGGCTCAGTGGATCGCAGGGCATGCGGTTCGTGATCCTGCCCCAGGCGCTCAAGAACATGATCCCGTCGCTGGTCACCCAGTTCATCGTGCTCTTCAAGGACACCTCGCTCGCCTCGATCATCGGCTTCATGGACCTGACCAAGGCGGCCCAGGTGGTGAACAACCGCGAGATCCGCCCGTTCCCGATCTACCTCTTCATCGCGGTGGTCTACTGGGTCTGCACCTACTCCATGTCTCGCTACGCGCGCTACCTGGAGAAGAGGATGGGCCCTGCCTGAAGTCGTCCTGCCCACCGGGGTCCGCCTGCACTGGCGGGAGGCCGGTCTCACCGCGGGGCCCCCCGCTTCCACTCCGGTGGTCGTCTGGATCCACGGGGGCTCGGTGGAAGACTCCTCGGTGATGGTGGCGGATCTCGAGCCCTTCTTCGGCCGGGTCCGCGCGCTCTTCCCGGACACGCGCGGCCACGGTCTCTCCTCGCGCTTCGAGCGGGTCGAAGACTACACCTACGCGCGCAAGGCGGAGGACCTGCTGGCCTGGCTCGACGGCCTCGGGATCCGCGAGGCGGTGTGGGGCGGGGCGTCCATGGGCGGGGCGCTCTCGCTGTGGATCGCCGCGCACACGCCGGAGCGCGCGCGGGCGGTGATCTCCATCAGCGGGCCGCCCTTCGTGCCGACCGACGAGGACAAGGCCTGGTGGGCGCGGCAGCGGCCGCTCGTGGAGGCGGGGCGCTTCGAGGAGTACTTCGACGCCAACGTGCGCCTGCGCATGGGCGAGGACGCGCTGGCCCGGCTCAAGGCGCGCCCCGATCGATACGCGGGGCTGACCGGCGCGCTGCGCCGGCACTCGGTGGCCTCGCTGCTCGCGCTGCTCGACGAGACCTACAGCCGGGGCGAGTGGCTGGACGACTGCCGGCGCATCCGCTGCCCGGTCCAGGTGATCGCGGGTTCGGAAGACAGCTTCCCGACCGTCGCCATGTCCCGCCGCGTCGCCGAGGCCATCCCCGGGGCCCGGCTGCACGTGGTCCAGGGCGGCCCCCACTTCCCCAACCGCACCCACCGCGCCGAGGTCCAGGGCGTGATCGCCACCTTCCTCGCCGCGATCGGCCTCTAGAAGGGGTCAGGTCTTACATTCCGACATTTTTGACCGGCCAGACGTGCGCTCCGTGCGCGGAAATGTCGGAATGTAAGACCTGACCCCATTGCGGGGCGGGCGGGGGCGGGATAGAGTCAGCCGCCATGGACGAGGAGCAGGCGCGGATCCGGGGGTATCTGGTGGCGCAGGGGGCCAAGCTGGCGCCCGCGGCCATCGTGGAGAAGGTACGGCAGGCGATGGCGGACCTGAGCGCGGCGGCGGTGGCGGTGCCGGCGGCCCGTTTCGGCGAGCGGCCCGCGCCGGAGGAGTGGAGCGGCAACGAGGTGATGGCTCACGTGGTGGCCGCCGACGGCTACTTCGGCGGCGGCATTCAGCGCCTGCTCTCGGGCCAGCAGCCGGCGCCGCGCCCGGGCGGGCGGGGGGTCGAGGGTGCGCCGCGGCTCACCGCGGAGGCCTGGTGCAAGGCGCTCGCGCAGCAGCGCGACGCCCTCTTCGCGACGGTCCTGGCCGCCGATCCCGACGCGGTCCCCGATCAGCGCATCGAGCACCCGATGTTCGGCCCGCTGACCTGGAGGGAGACGCTGCTCTTCACCCGGCTGCACGATCTCGATCACGCCGGCCAGCTCCAGAAGATCGCGACGGCCTTCGGGGCGTCGCGCCCCGCCTGATGCGCGTCTCGATCTCGCTGCGGCTCGCCCAGACCGACTGGGCGGAGGCGAGCGCCTACGTCACCGAGGCCGAGCGCCTGGGCGTGGACGACGTCTGGTCCGCGGAGGCCTGGGGCCACGACGGCGTCACCCCGCTCGCGTTCATGGCCGCGCGCACCTCGCGCATCCGTCTCGGCACCGGCATCCTCCAGGCCGGTACGCGCACGCCCGCGCTGCTGGCCATGACCGCGATGAGCATGCAGGCCATGTCCAACGGCCGCTTCCTGCTCGGTCTGGGCGTGAGCGGACCGCAGGTGATCGAGGGCTGGCACGGCATCCGCTTCGATCGCCCGGTCCAGCGCATGCGCGAGACCGTGGAGATCGTCCGTCGCGCGATCAAGGGCGAGCGCCTCGAGTACAAGGGCAAGGTCTACGAGCTGCCGCTCCCCGGCGGCGAGGGCAAGGCCCTCCGCTCCGCCGCCCCGCCCCAGCCGAGCCTGCCGGTCTACCTGGCCACGCTCTCGCCCAGGAGCCTCGAGATGACCGGCGAGATCGCCGACGGCTGGCTCGGCACCTCGTTCATGCCGGAGCACGGGGAGGTCTTCACCGCCTCCCTCGCGGCGGGCGCGGCCCGCGCGGGCCGGTCGCTCGCCCAGCTCGACCTGCAGGCGGGCGGCTACGTGGCCTTCGGCGACGACGTGGAGCGGCTGATCCCGCCCCGCAAGCCGGGCCTGGCCTTCAGCCTGGGCGCGATGGGCTCGCGCCAGCACAACTTCTACAACGACGCCTACCGCCGGGCGGGCTACGTGGACGCGGCCACCGAGGTGCAGCGCCTGTGGCTCGACGGCCGGCGCGAGGAGGCGACCGCCCGCGTGCCCGACGAGCTGGTGCTCCAGACCAACCTGCTCGGCACGGACGCCATGGTGCGCGCGCGCCTCGAGGCCTATCAACGCGCCGGCATCACCACGCTGCGGGTCGAGCCCGGCGGCGAGGGGCTCGCGGCCCGGCTCGCCACGCTGGGCCGGTTGCTGGACCTCGTTCGCGCCCTGCGATAGCATGGCGATCGGTCGAGCCGACCGATCAACGACGATTCCACAGGAGCCCTGACATGGATCTGAACTACTCGCCCGACGAGCTGGCCTTCCGCGACGAGGTGCGTGGCTGGTTGAAGAGCAACCTGCCGGACGACCTGCGCGCCAAGATGGAAGGCTACCAGGAGCTGTCGAAGGACGATCTCCTGCGCTGGCACCGGATCCTGGCGAAGAAGGGCTGGGTCGCGCCCGACTGGCCGAAGGAGTGGGGCGGCACCGACTGGAACCTCGTGCAGCGCTACATCTGGGAGGAGGAGTGCGGCTTCGCGGCCACGCCGCCGCTCATCCCGTTCGGGCTCCGGATGTGCGCGCCGGTCCTGCTGCAGTTCGGCACCGACACCCAGAAGAAGAAGTACCTGCCCCGCATCTTCCAGGGGGAGGACTTCTGGTGCCAGGGCTATTCGGAGCCCGGCTCGGGCTCGGACCTGGCCTCGCTCAAGACGCGCGCGGTGCGCCAGGACGATCACTACGTGGTCACCGGCCAGAAGATCTGGACGACCATGGCCCAGCACGCGGACTGGATCTTCTGCCTCGTGCGGACCGACGGCACCGGCAAGCGTCAGGACGGCATCTCGTTCCTGCTCATCGACATGAAGACGGCCGGCATCAGCGTGCGGCCGATCGTCCTGATGGACGGCAGCAAGGAGGTCAACGAGGTCTTCTTCGACGAGGTCAAGGTTCCCGCCGAGAACCTCGTGCACGAGGAAGGCAAGGGCTGGACGGTGGCCAAGTACCTGCTCGGCTACGAGCGCATGGGCACCGGCCGCATCGGGGCCTCCAAGCGCGAGCTGACCAAGCTGAAGGAGCTGGCGGGCGAGCAGATGAAGGACGGGCGCCCCCTCATGGAGGACCCGCGCTTCCGCGACCGGCTCACGCGCGTGGAGGTCGAGCTGATGGCGCTCGAGATCACCAACCTGCGCTTCCTCGACCAGATGCGGCGCAGTGGCCGGCCGCCCGGCGCCGACGTGTCCATGCTCAAGATCAAGGGCACCGAGATCCAGCAGGCCATCACCGAGCTGATGATGCAGGCCGCGGGCCCGCTGGCCCAGGCCTTCCGGCCGGTGGACGCGATGGACTTCGACCACTTCACCGCGCGGCTGGCTCCGCGGTACTGCAATCTCCGCAAGGCCACGATCTACGCGGGCTCCAACGAGATCCAGCGCAACATCATCGCGAAGGCGACGCTCGGTCTGTAGTGACGCGCGCGGCGATGTCCGGCGGGGCCGGGGGGCGGGAGGGGCCGGGTGGTCCTCTGACCACGACGCGCGTGGCTCCGGCTACCCGATGAGGAGTTCCCAATCTGGATGGTTGGTGGCTCCGTTCTGCCTGGCAGGAACGGGTCACCCGGACCACCCGGCCCCCCCGCCCCCCGGCCCCGCCGGCGTTGCGGCGGTTCGAACGACTGACCTCAGGAGCGTGGGATGAATTTTGATCTGAGCGAGGAGCAGCAGCTCCTGGCGGATAGTCTCAAGCGGTACTTGACGAACGAGTACTCGATCGACACGCGGGCCAAGATCGTGGACTCGCCCACCGGCTGGAGCGAGAAGGTGTGGGCCGCCTTCGCGGAGATGGGGCTGCTCGGCGTGCCCTTCGCGGAGGAGCACGGCGGCTTCGGCGGCACCGCGGTGGACGTGATGCTGGTCATGGAGGCGCTCGGTGAGGGCCTCGTGGTCGAGCCCTACTGGGTCAACGTGGGCCTGGGCGGCCGGCTGATCGCCCGTGCGGGCTCGTCGGCCCAGCAGAAGCGCATCCTGCCCGCGCTGATCCAGGGCAAGCACCGCCTGGCCTTCGCGCACACCGAGAGCGGCGCCCGCTATGACCTGGGCCACGTGGGCACGCGGGCCAAGCGGAGCGGGGGCGGCTTCACGCTGAACGGCGAGAAGCGCGCGGTGCTCCACGGCGGCTCCGCCGACACGCTGATCGTTTCCGCGCGCACCGCGGGCGGCGACACCGACGCGGCCGGCATCAGCCTGTTCCTGGTGGATCGCGGGGCGAAGGGCGTGACCCTCAAGGAGTACCGCACCATCGACGAGCTGCGCGCCGCCGACGTGTGGCTCACCGACGTCACGGTGTCCGCCGACGCGCTTCTGGGCGAGGAAGGCCGCGCGCTGCCGCTGATCGAGGACGCCGCGGACTACGCCACCGCGCTGCTCTGCGCGGAGGCGGTGGGCGCCATCCGTTACGCCAACGAGGCCACGCTCGAGTACTTGAAGACGCGCCGGCAGTTCGGGGTGCCGATCGGGAGCTTCCAGGCGCTCCAGCACCGCATGGTGGACATGGTGATCAGCTACGAGCAGGCGCGGTCCATGGCGTGTCTGGCGTGCGTGAAGGTGGACAGCGCGCCGCCCGCGGAGCGTACCCACGCGGTCTCCGCGGCCAAGATCAAGGTGGCGGACGCCTGCCGGCACGTCAGCCAGGAGGCGGTCCAGCTCCACGGCGGCATGGGCATGACCGAGGAGCTGAAGATCAGCCACACCTTCCGGCGGCTGACGATGATCGGCCAGCTCTTCGGCGACGCCGAGCACCATCTGGAGCGCTTCGCGGCCTCGCCGGCGTCCTGATCGGCTCGAGCCGGACCGACAGCTCCGCGCCTCCCTTCAAAAGTTGACTCGCCGCGCTGCTTCCGCCCATAGTCGGGGCGTATGGTGGACGGGCAAGATCCCGTGCGGCCGTCGTTCTTCCGCAAGCCTGGGCCCGCTGGGAGCGGCGCCCCCAGCCGGCCGGCCCCACCGCCATCTCCGCCTCCGAGTCCTCCGGGTCCGCCCGAGAGTCCACTCGTGCCCCCGCCCGAGACGCTGCGGCGCCCGACCTTCCACGGCGTCGGAGGGACGCTCTTCGGAATCCACGTCGTCAACACGCTGCTGACGATCGTCACGGTCGGGATCTACTACTTCTGGGCCAAGACGCGCCTTCGGCAGTACCTGTTCAGCCAGGCCGAGATCGAGGGCGACCGCTTCGCCTATCACGGCACGGGGCGAGAGCTGCTCCTGGGCAC
>CAMLFJ010000213.1 GCA_946479205.1 uncultured bacterium
CGGAGTCAGCACCACGTGCAGGCTGGGCGGCGTCGTGAGCTGTCGCCCCAGGTACCAGCGGCGCTCCGCCATGGCGTCGGCCACCGCCATCACGTCGACCGAGTCCGACGCGAAGCCCCACACGTACATGGCGGGATCGCCGAGGACGTGGAATCCCGGGATGGCCTCGATCCCGCGGCGCAGGCGCCGCGAGGTGTCGAGCATCGTGCGGTTCAGGTCGAGGAAGCCCGCCTCGCCATAGTGCTGGAACACGGCCCAGGCCGCCGCGATCGTGCCGCCCGGCCGTGAGCCGGCCATGGTGGGTGTGCGATAGGGCCCGCCCGCCCAGTCGTCGAGCTGGAACGCCACCCGGCTCTGGAGCGCCTGGTCCCGGTACAGGACCAGCGACGTGCCGCGCGCGGCGAAGCCGTACTTGTGCAGGTCCGCCGACATCGTCGACACCTCGGGCACCGCGAAGTCGAACGGCGGGATGGGCTGGCCCAGCTTCCGGAGAAACGGCAGGGCGAAGCCGCCCACGCACGCGTCGACGTGGAGATGCAGCGCGTGCCGGCGGGCGATCTCGGCGATGGCGGGCACCGGATCGATGGTGCCGAACGGGTAGTTGGGCGCCGAGGCCACGAGCCCGATGGTGTCGTCGGTCACCGCGTCGGCCATGGCCTGCACGTCGGCGACGTAGTCCTTGGTGATCGGGGTCCGGACGTTCCGGATGCCGAAGATCCGGGCGGCCTTGTCGAAGGCGGGATGCGCGCTCACCGGCAGCACCAGCTCCGGGCGCGTGACCCGCGGCCGCTCCGCCCGCGCGCGCTCGCGCGCCGCGCGGACGCTCAGGATGATGCTCTCCGATCCGCCGGAGGTGACGTTGCCGGGGCAACCCGGGCCCCCGAGCAGATCGGCGCTCATGCCGACCACCTCGCTTTCCAGCGCGGCGAGGCTCTTGAACATGCGCCCCGCCCCGAGCCCGTTGGTGGCCATGAAGAGCGCGTACGCCTCGCGCAGGAGCTGCAGGTGCTCCTCGCCCGCGCCGTAGACCAGGCTGAACGTCCGGCCCTCCTGCCAGGCGAGATCGCCGGCCATGGACCGCTCGAGCGATGCCATCACGTCCGCGCGCGTCTTTCCCTCGGCCGGCAGCTTCACGATGTTCTCCTCCGGGCGCCCCGCCGGGTCGCTCCGCGGTCGAGCAGCCACCCGCCCACCAGGAGGAGGGCAAAGGAGGCGGCCAGGAGCACGCTGGCGAGGGCATTCACCCGGGGGGCAATGCCGTCCTTGAGCAGGCTCCAGATGTACATGGTGAGCGTCCCCTTCTGACCGGAGACGAAGAACGTGATCAGGAACTCGTCCATCGACAGGGTGAACACGAAGAGCGCTGCGCCCAGCACCCCGGGCAGGATCAGGGGCAGGGTCACGTGCCAGAACACCCGGGCGGGCGTGGCGCCGAGGTCGCCCGCGGCCCGCTCGAGGGAGCGGTCGAAGCCGTACAGGCGCGCGGACACGATGAGGATCGCGAACGGGACGGTGAACACGATGTGTCCCAGCACGACGGTCAGCCGGGAGAGCGGCAGATGGAGGAAGGCGAAGAAGAGCAGCAGGGCCACCCCCATCAGGAAGTGCGGGATCACCATCGGCAGGATCATCATGGCGTGGGCCGCCCGCTTGAACGCGAACGTGCAGCGGACCAGGGGGAAGGCGGCGAGCGTGCCGATCACGGTCGACGTCACGGTGGTGATGGAGGCGATGACGAGGCTGTTGTAGAGGGCGTCGTGCAGCACGAAGTCGAAGCCCAGCTCCCGGTACCACTGCAGGGTGAACCCCCGGAACGGCAGGGACGGGATGATGTTGTCGTTGAACGAGAACAGGACGAGGAAGGCGATGGGCAGGTAGAGGAAGGCGAAACCCAGGACGCCGTACGCGATGAGGAGCCGCCTCGCCATGCCGCCGCTACCGCTCCAGGCGGTCCAGGTCGAGGTAGCGCCACGGCAGGGCCAGCGCGGCCATGACGATGAGGGCCACGATGAAGGACATCGCGGCGCCCAGCCCGAGCTGGAAGGCCTGCATCTGATTGGCGATGAGGGGGGCGATCATGACGCTGGTGGATCCGCCGACCAGGAGCGGCACGAAGAACATGCCGACCAGGGGCACGAAGGTGAGCGCCGCCGCCGACACCACCCCAGGCATGGTCTGGGGCAGCGTCACGTGCCAGAAGGCGAGGAGCGGCCGCGCGCCGAGATCACCCGCCGCGTCGAGCAACGCCCAGTCCATCTTCTCGAGCGACGAGTAGATGGCGACGACCGCAAAGGGCAGGGAGAAGTAGGTCATGACGAGCACGACCGAGAACGGACTGTAGAGGAGGAACGGGAGGGGCGCGTCGATCAGGCCGAGGGCGCGCAGCCCCTTGTTGATGATGCCCCCGTGGCCGAGCACCGCCATCCACGCGTAGGCGCGCAGCAGGCCGCTCGTCCAGAAGGACAGGATCACCGCGGCGAGCAGCACCTTCTGCCATCGCCGCGTGTAGCGCACGATGAAGTAGGCGAGCGGATAGGCCAGGAGAAGGGTCGCCGCGGTGATGACGAGGGCGGTGGAGAGCGTCCGCAAGAGCACGCGCGGATACGTCCAGCTCTCGAAGAACGCGCGGTAGTTGTCGAGGGTGAACGTCGTGACGATCTGGAAGTTCCGCGTGGACCAGAAGCTGTAGAGGAACATGATGGCCATCGGGACCACGAAGAGCCCCACCTGCACCACCGCGACGGGCAGCAGGCCCCACAGGAGCGCACGCTCCCGTGAAGCCGGCCGCCCGTCCGGCCGCCCGCTCATGAGGCGGCGAGCACCTCGTTCCAGGCCGCCGCGTACTCGTCCTGGTTGGCGGGCGCCTCGACGAGGCGCATCCTGAGCGCCATCTCCGGCTGGTCCATCAGGTTCGCGCGCACCATCTCGCTCATCCCCTGGGCCTTCAGGAGCTCGACTCCGGCCCGGTTGACCGAGCCGCGCTGCAGGCGCTGAAAGTTCGTGGCCACGTATTCCGGGCTGTGGATGTGGTTGAGCCACGCGAGCGCGGCATCGCGGTTCGGCGAGCCCTTGACCAGCATGTCGCCGTCGATCCAGCCGACGTAGCCTTCCTTCGGCCGCTCCCAGCCCATCGCGGGCCCGCCCGAGGACTGGATGGTCAGCGCCCGGCCGGGGCTCGAGAGCCCGATCCACACCGTCTCCTCGACGTAGAGCCGAAGCTGCTCGTTCCAGCCCTTGGAGATGGTCGGGGCATTGCGCTTGATCTGGATGAGGACGTCCTTCGCCTTGCCGAGCTGTTCCTTGTTCATCTTGAACGGGTCGTAGCCGAGCAGGTAGGCGGCCACCGGCCACAGGAACTCGTGCTGGTCGCTGAAGCCGACGTGGCCCTTGTACTTCTTGTCGAGGAGCGCCTCGTACGATGTCGGCGGCGTCTTGATCTTGTTCTTGTTGTAGATCAGCACCGTCGGGTTCCAGCCCCACGGGACCATCAGCATGGCGCCCCCGCTCACCTGGAGGGCGGGGATCTTCTTGAACTCCGGGTACATGTTCTTCGCGACATTGGGGATGCTGTCGAGCTGGATGGGCTCGATGAGGCCCTCCTGATGGTAGCGCACCGGCCAGAGCCCGTCGGCCTCGAAGAGGTCGTACTGACTCGCCCCCGAGAGCTTGAGCTTGGCGAAGGTCTCGGCGTTGCCGCTCATCCCGATGTGATTGACCCGGATGCCCGAGGTGTCGAAGAACGACTTGATCCCCTGCGGCTCGACGTGCCCGCCCCAGGCCAGCCAGTTCACGGTGCCCGCCGCGGCGGCCGGGCGGGGCGAGCCGCCCATCGCCGCGGCGGCGGCCAGCGCGCTCCCGGTCATTGCCGTCGTCTTGAGGAATTCCCGTCGGTTCATGGTCGTGCTCATTCGCGCGCTCTCCTCGTCGCGCCGGGGCCATCGGATGGCGTCCCGGCGGCAAATGCCCTCGCGTCCTGTTCATCCCACCAGAGGTAGACCGTCTGCCCTTCCTCGAGTCGATCCAGTGTCCCGCCCTCCACGCCGTTGAGCCGGTACGCGAGCACTTCCTGTCCGTCGGCGAGGCGGACGAAGTAGTGAGAGATGAAGCCGAGATCGGCGATCTTCGCGATCTGTCCCGAGAGCGGGGCGCCCGGCGCGGGCGACGCGGTGGACAGGCGGACGCGCTCCGGGCGGACCAGCACGGCCGCGGCGGCGCCCACCTCGAGCCCGCCGGTGCGGCGTGCGCGCACCGCCCCGACCCCCGGGATCGCCACCTCCGCCTCGCCCTCGCCGAGGCGCTCCACCCGTCCGGCAAAGACATTGGGCGAGCCGATGAACTCCATCACGAAGCGGTCCGCGGGGTCGCCGTAGATCTCCGCCGGCGTGCCGATTTGCAAGATCTGGCCCCGGTCCATCACCGCGATGCGGTCGGACATGGACAGCGCCTCGTCCTGGTCGTGGGTCACGTACACGAAGGTGATCCCGACCCGGCGCTGCAGTCGCGTGAGCTCGGCTTGCATCTGCTGGCGCAGCTTGAGGTCGAGCGCGCCCAGCGGCTCGTCGAGCAGGAGCACCGACGGCTGGTTGATCAGGGCGCGCGCCAGCGCCACCCGCTGGCGCTGGCCGCCGCTGAGCTGGCCCGGGCGCCGCTCCTCGAACCCCTCCAGCGAGACCAGGCGCAGCATCTCCTCCACCGCGCGCCGCCGCTCGGGCCGCGGGACCTTCTTCATGCGCAGGCCGAACCCCACGTTGTCGGCCACGCTCATGTGCGGGAACAGCGCGTAGCTCTGGAAGACGGTGTTCACGGGCCGCGCGTGCGACGGCGTGTTCCCCATCGGCTGGCCGTCGATCAGGAGCGTGCCGCGGGAGGCGGTCTCGAAGCCGCCGATCAGGTTGAGCGTGGTGGTCTTGCCGCAGCCGCTCGGTCCCAGCAGCGAGAAGAACTCGCCCTTGCGGATCACGAGGTCGACGCCGTCCAGCGCCACCACGGAGCCGAAGCGCTTGGCCACGTCGCGCAGCTCGACCGCAGCGCTCGCCACCCGTCAGACCACGCCGCGGGCGCGAAGGTCGGCGATGTCCGGTCCGCGGTAGCCCAGCTCGGTGAGGATCGCGTCGGTGTGCTCGCCGAGCAGAGGCGCCCGGTGGCGGAAGGATCCCGGGGTCTCGGAGAGATCGACCGGCGTGGGCGCGAGCGGCGCGGGCCGCGGCAGCCCCGGATAGTCGGTGTCGGCCACCAGCCCGGCGGCCCGGATGTGCGGGTCCTCGAGCGCCTGCTGCGGCGAGTAGAGCGGCCCGGCGGGGACCCTGGCCTTCTCGAGCTCGGCCAGCGCCTCGGCGGTCGTGCGCTCGGCGGTCCACTCCGACATTCGCTTGGAGATCACCTCGCCGTTGTCGCCGCGGGCCAGGTCGTCCTTGAAGCGCGGGTCGGTCAGCCAGTGCCCCTCGCCCATCAGCTTCGCCCAGCGCGTGAACATGGGGCCGCCGATCGCGTAGGCGATGATCCAGCCGTCCTTGGTGCGGAACAGGTCGGACGGCGCCGAGGTTTGCCCCCGGTTGACCGTGGCCACCCGGTTCGGGCGCACGACCTGCTGCTCGACGAGCGTGGGGTTGTTGAAGGCGACCGCGGTGCGTAGCAGGGCGGCCTCGACCTTCTGGCCGCGGCCCGTCTTGTCGCGCGCCATGAGCGCCGCCAGCGTGCCGAACGCCGAGACCGACGCGGTCCCGAAGTCGACCCAGGCCACCGAGGCGCGCAGCGGTTGCTCGGGGGTTCCGGTCAGGTACGCGCCGCCGGCCATCACCTGGCCGATGCCGTCGAAGCCGTGCTTGTGGCTCCAGGGGCCCCCGGCGCCGAATGCGGTCACGGTGGTGAGGATGATGTCGGGTTTCACCGCGCGGAGGCTGTCGAGGTCGAGCGCCAGGGCCCGCAGCACCTCGGGCGGCAGGTTGGCCACCACCACGTCGGCGGTGGCCACCAGCTTGCGGACGATCTCACGCCCCTCGGGACAGGCGGGATCGAGAGTCATCGCCCGCTTGTTGCGGTTCATCACCAGGTACATGGCTCCGACGCCGTCGTCGCCCACCGGCGCCACCCACCGATCCTCGCCCCCGCCGATCCGCTCGATCCGGATGACGTCGGCGCCGAGGTCGGCCAGCAGCGCCGCGCAATACGGCCCCGCGATGTAGCGTCCGAAGTCGAGGACCCGGACCCCGCTCAG
>CAMLFJ010000214.1 GCA_946479205.1 uncultured bacterium
CAGGATCCCGTCGGCGCCCGCTTCCATCGCGCGCGGCTCCGCGTCGAGCGAGCGCACGGTCATGACCACGACCTTGGTGTCGCGGATGAGCGGATCGCGCTTGATCTGGCGACAGATCTCGAAGCCGTCCATGCCGGGCATGCCGAGGTCGAGCAGCAGGACGTCGGGGCGGGACGTGCCGATCTTGAGGAGGCCTTCGAAGCCGTTCGCCGCGGTCTCCATCCGGGCCCGGGGGTCGTAGGCGCGTAGCGAGGCCACGAGCGCCTCGGCCGCCTCGCTCTGATCGTCCACCACGAGCACCCGCGACGGCTCGCCGGCGCCCGCCCCGAAGCCGTGGGTCTTCTGGAAGCGCTCGACCTCGTCCGCGAGGATCCGGAAGTGCCCGCCGGGAGTCCGGAACGCGGCGAGCTTCCCCTGCTGGATCCACTTCTTGATGGCGGCGGGGGAAACCTCAAGCATTTCACCTACTTTACCGGTCGTCAGATATCTCCTGCGCATCCGCTTCGAGGCCACGGCGCGCGATTCGGCGGTTGACCGCATGCGGAAACTCTAGCAGCCGAGCCGCGAATCCCCCGCCGACATTCGACGCCTCCCCGACGCCGCAGAATGACCCGACCATCCGGAAAGAGCTACGCGCGGGGCCCCCGAGAGAAAGGTGGGCCGCTCACGCAAAAACGGTAGGTTACAATCGACTCGCCCTGGCAATCGCCCTGCAGCGCAGGCACATGCCGGAGGAAAGAGCGTGTCCGAGCCCAGCGAGGAAACCAAGCAACAGACGATTCTCGTCGTGGACGACGAGGCGGAGGTGCGCGCCCTCGTGCGCGAGGTGCTGACCCTGCACGGCTACGCGGTGATCGACACCGGCGATCCGTTCGAGGCGCGCCGCATCGCCGAGGCGCAGCCGATTCACCTGCTGCTCACGGACGTGGTGATGCCGATCATGAACGGGCTCGATCTGGCCACGCGCATCGAGGCGTGCAGCCCGTCCACGAAGGTTGTGCTCATGTCGGGCTACGCCACCGCCGCGGTCAAGGGCTCCGGACGGCCGCTGATCTCCAAGCCGTTCCGGGCCGGCGACCTGGTGAACACGATCCGGCAGATGCTCGACTCGAAGTCCGCGTTCCGCCGGCGCACCCCGCCGGCCGCCCCCAAGCCGGGCTTCGGACCGATCTGATGCGGGGGGCCCTCGTCCTGGGCGCGCTCCTGCTCGCGGCCGGGCCCGCCGCGGCCGCTCCCGCCGCTCCCGCCTTCACCGTCACCCTGCTCGACGGCTCCGGCCATTTCGACTCGCGGGCGCAGCTCGGCAAGCAGGTGCTGGTCGTGCGCTTCCAGGCCTCGTGGTGCAAGGTGTGCAACCAGGAGGCGGCGATGTTCGAGCGGATCTACAAGAAGTACCGGACGAGCGGGGTCGAGCTGGTGAGCGTCCAGGTGCAGGACACGGAAGCCGACGCGCGCCACTTCCTCGAGGCCAACAAGACAACCTACCCCGCCGGGCTCGATCCGCGCCTGAAGATCGCCAACCGATTCGGCTTCCGGGGCACACCCTACACGGTGGTCATCAACAAGCGCGGCGAGATGGTGGCCCGCGTCCACGGCCGGACCGACGAGGCGCGCCTCGCGAAGATCCTCGATCCCCTCGTCAAGCGGCCCGACGTCAAGGTCCCCCCGCCGAAGGCGCCCGCCCGCGCCAAGTAGATCGCGGCGGCTAGCGGCGCCCCGCGTCCAGACCCCGCACGATCATCACGAGCACGACCGTGTGGATCGCCACGCCCGCCCAGTCGTGGGCGGCGAGGACGATCAGCCCGTCGAGCGCGTAGACCGCGGCGCCGATCGCGAAGGCCCCGAGCCGCCCGCGCTGCGCGAGAGCGCCCAGAACGGTGAACGCGGCGACGAACGGCCCCGCCACCCAGGCGGCGGGGACCGAGCCGGCCAGCCACCGGGTCAGCCCGAGCCCGATGATCGCGCCGGGGTCGTGCGAGGCGAGCGAGAGCGCGGCGTCGAGCACCACCAGCGCGGCCACCAGGTAGAAGGCGGCCGCGCCGAGTCGCCGCGCGCGGGCGCGTGAATCGCGGGGGACGGCCCGGCTTCGCCCGCGCGCTCGCGGGGCGCTCCGCGGCGGCGACGCGGTCAGGGGCGCGGTGGGAACCGGCCCGAATCCGCTCCGGCGTGGCCGGAACGCCGGCCGCGGGGGCGGACGGCGGAAAGGACTGCCGGTCGGGTCCATGTCGCTCCTCCGTCACCATCGGTGTCAGCCGTGTCCGAATCCGCACCGAAGCGGCCCCTGGAAGAGGCCAGGGACGTAGAGCAGCAAGCGGTGTGCCAGCGCGATGACCGTCGCCCGGTCCGTGAAGCGTGCATCGCTCTCATGACGTCGCCATCCGGCGTCGCCGGGTTTCGTAGTGCACGAGCGCGGCGCCGCCCCGCACGGTCGCGTCCTTGTCGAGGGCCAGGATCTCCAGGTGCGTGGCCCGCAGGGCCTCCGCGAAGGCGTAGCGCGCCAGCGCCGCGCGTACCCGCGCCTCGAGGGGCCCGAGCGACTTGGCCACGCTGCCGGCGAGCAGGACGCGCTCCGGGTTGAGCCCGTTCACGATGATGGCGAGCCCCGCCCCGAGGGCCGCGCACGCCTCCTCCACGATGGCGTCCGCCGCCGCGTCGCCCTCGGCGGCGAGACGGAAGACCTCGGCCGCGCTCACGGGGCGGCCGAGCCGCTCGCCGGCGCGAAGGGCGATGTCGGTGCCCGACACGTAGGCCTTGAGGCACCCCCGCCCGCCGCAGATGCAGGGCGGCCCGTCGAAGTCGATCGGCACGTGGCCGAGCTCGCCGCCGAATCCGGCGTGCCCGCGATGCAGGCGCCCGTCGACGATGATGCCGCCGCCGACTCCGGTGCCGAGGGCCAGCATGACGAGCGACCGCGCCCCGCGCCCGGCGCCCCAGGTCCACTCGGCCAGCGCGAGCGCATTCACGTCGTTGTCCACGAAGACGGGCACGCCCACGCGGTCCCGCAGCATGGCGGCGAGCGGCGCCCCGGCGAGCTCGGGCGCGTAGTGGATGTCCACCCCCACCACGCCGCGCTCGGCATCGATGATGCCGGGCACGCCGAGGCCGACCCCGGTGACCGTGACGCCGCGGGCCCGCGCGCGCTCGGCGAGGCGATCGAGCAGCTCGCCGAGCGTCTCGAGCGAGGTGCCCGGTCCCCGCGCGTGGGTCGGCGCCTGGTGATGCTCGAGGACGCGCCCGTCGGGGTCGACGAGACCCGCGGCCACCGTCGTCCCGCCCATGTCCACCCCGATCACGACCTCGGGGGCCACGCGCCCTACAGGTTTCCGAAGTGGATGAGCCGGATTCCCTCCCGCTCGACGAGGGCGCGCGCCTCCGGATCGGTGAGCCCGGCCAGCTCGACGTCGCGCTGGCGCCCGTAGCGGCTGTAGGCGAGGTCGTCGTCGAAGTAGCCGGGATGGGTCATGAACTCGGTCACGCCGCCCGGCAGCTCGCGCAGGTGCGTGAGCACGCGCTCGGACGACCAGTACGCGTCCGGGCCCGACTCCCCCATGAAGTGATCCGGCGTCTTGAGCGCGAGCTTCCGCGCGGCCGCCCGCACCTCCGCGTCCTGCGTCCGCACCGGCACCCGGATGGCGCGCGCGAAGTCCAGCACCAGCTCCAGGATCGGCTCCCGCCGGCCGACGTGGTGGTGCGAGTCCAGGTGCGTGGGGAACCGCCCCATGATCTTCCGGAACTCGTCAATCTGCATCCCGAGCTCGATGCGCGCCTCGTCCGGCCGGGCGCGCTGCGCGGCCTCGCGGGCGTCGCGGGTGAACTTCCCTTCCCCGTCCAGGAGCGAGGGCACCCGCTTCGCGGGCGCCACCGGGGGCCCCAGCGTGAGGTTCATGTGCAGCCCCACCCCCATCCCCGAGGCCTGGAGCTGCTCGATGAGCGCGGGGTCCACCGGCCGGTTCACGAGCAGGGTCGTGCTCGTCACGATCCCACGCCGGTGCGAGTCCAGGATGCCGCGGCTCACCCCCGCGGTGAGGCCGTAGTCGTCGGCGTTGACGATGAGACTGCGGGCGGGCTTCATCGCGATGGCTCCTCCGTCCGGATGCCCGGCCAGGTACCTTGCCAAGTACCCTGCCAAGTACCCTGGATGACGTAGCGCTCGACGGTGGCGGGCCACCCGCTCGGCGGCAGGGTGGCCTCCGAATCGAGCGCGCGGATGTGCTCGAGCCGCTCGTAGCCGATGCGGGGAAACGCCTGCGTCTCCTGGCCCAGGATCGTGGGCTCGAACCCCGCGTCGTGCAGCTTGGCGAGCGCGGCCTTGACGCCGAGGAACCCGAACAGAGTGAACACGAGCCGACCGCCCGGCGCCAGGTGCGCGGGCGCGCCCGCGATCACCCGATCGAGCAGGGCCCAGCCGTCCCGGCCCCCGTTGTCGGCCGCCGCGGCCGCGTCGTCACGCTCGCGGTCGGCCGGGGTCGGCATCTGGGGCGGGCTCGTGCAGATGAGGTCGAAGACGCGCCCGCGCACCGGCGCGAAGCCGTCGCCCAGCAGCACCTCCACGCGATCCGCCACCCCGTTGACCACCGCGTTCGCCCGCGCGCAGCGCACCGCCGCGTCCACCACGTCGGTGGCGACCACCCGCGCGCCCGCGCGCGCGGCCAGCACCGCGGCCAGCCCGATCCCGGTGCCGATCTCGAGGACCCGATCGCCCGCGCGCACCGGCAGGTGGCGGCAGAAGAGCAGCGAGCCCGCCTTGGGCGGCTGGACCCCGTCGGCGACCGTGAACGTGCCGCCGCCGTGGACGAAGAGCAGCACGCCCGCGTCGGTCACTTCCCCATCACCCGCCGGAAGTAGAGCCGGAGGGCTTCCTTGAGCTGCGCGCGGGCGCCCGCGCCGGTCTGGGCGTCTTCCAGCTGCTCGATGTCGATCGACAGCGGCACGCCTTCCTTCTTGACCCCGTCGAGCTCGGCGGTGAGCCCGCACCGCTCGTCCGACTCGGTGAACACCACGCGCGCGCGGGAAAAGGTCCGGTCTTCCTGGGCGAGCTGCTCGATGGTCTCGGTGAGCAGCCGCTTGATCGCCTCCTGCTCGGGAGCGGGCACGGTGGAGAACGCGGCGGTGAGGCTGATCTCGGCCATGGCCCTAGATCCCCGCCGCCGCGGCCGCGTTGAGATGATCGAGGCCCGCCTCGAGGCCGCGCCGGCCGATCCGGATCGCGACCGGCCGCGCGAAGTAGATGGTGCCGTAGGCCTGGTGCTTCGGGACCACCGCGTGGCCCATCTTCCGGAGCGCGGCCAGGGACCGCTCGCCCACCCGATCGTCCACCCAGAGCTCGCCGCCCTCGGTGTGCACGCGCGGGGCCTCGATGGCGGCCTGCGGGCCGTCGCCCTGGTCCGCGAGGTTGGCGATCACCTGCGGGATGGCCGAGACGATCTTGCGCCCGCCCGGCGCGCCCACCGTGAAGGAGGGCTCGCCGTGCCGGAATCCGAGCGCGGGCACCATGTTCACCACCGGCCGCTTGCCCGCCGCGACCGAGTTGGCGCGCCCCGGCTCCGGATCGAACCAGAGCATGCCGTTCTGGAGCAGGATCCCGGTGCCCGGCACCACCATCCGCGAGCCCATGAACGAGACCGCGGTATTGGTCAGCGAGACCATGTTGCGCTGGCGGTCCACCGCGCAGACGTGCGTGGTGCAGTCGCTGCCGTCGGTGGGGAGCCGGCGCCGGCCCTTCGCCACCGGGGTCGCGCCGCGGCCGAGGCCGGCCACCGCGGCGTCATGGGCCCACGCGTCCGGCAGCTTCGCGTCGCTGCGCGGGCCGGCGGCCCGCAGGCCCGCGGCCAGCTCGCGGGCGTGCTCGCTCGAAGCCAGCCCCCGCCAGGGCGCACGCACCGCGAGCGGATCGCCCAGGTGACGCAGGCGATCGAGGAACGCGTAGCGCACCGCCTCCGCGCGCAGGTGCAGGCCGCCCGCCGTCTCGTAGCCGACCTTCGCGGCGGGGAACTGGGCGAGGATGTTCAGCATCTCGACCGCGGTCGGCCCACCGGTGGCTCCGGGAGAGAACGCGAGATCGAGCCGGCGGTACTTCGTCATCAGGGGCTCGAGCACGCGCGGGGCGTAGCCCGCGAGATCGGTCGCGCGCAGGAAGCCGCCGGTCCGCCGCATCTCCTCGTCGATGGCCTGGGCGATCGCGCCGC
>CAMLFJ010000215.1 GCA_946479205.1 uncultured bacterium
TGATCCGACACGATGGCGACGTGGGCGCCTCCCGGCGCCACCGTCTCGGCGGTGGCGCGCAGCGTGCCCACGAGGACGTCGAGCCGCTCGAGGACCGCGAAGGTCTCGGCGGTGAACGGCCCCTTGACGTGCTGGACGTGATCGAGGGCGATGAGATGGAGCGTCATGAGGTTCGGCCGCTTCTTCTCGAGGATGCGCACCGCGTACCGGGTCCGCTCCTCGTCCGACTCCACGGTGAGCGCGCGCGGAAAGGGGCCCAGCTCCGGCTCCAGCTCGGCGAGCAGGCCAGGAGTGGACACCGCCCGCAGCAGCTTGGCGTCATCGGGAGTGCCCGCCCGCCAGAACTCCGGAATGTTCCAGGTGACCCGCGCCCCCACGCTGACCGGCCACTGCACCGCGGCGGTGCTGAGCCCGGCCCGGGCCGCCGCGTCCCAGAGGGTGGGCACCCGGATGTCCTCGCTGTACCAGTACCAGCCGCTCTGGTTCTCGCGCAGCGGGTCGAACGCGGTATTGGCGAGGATGCCGTGGGTGGCCGGAGACACCCCGGTGATCAGCGTGGTGTGGCTCGGGTAGGTGACGGTGGGAATCACGCCGACCACCCCCTGCGCGAAGGCGCCCTCGGTCATGAAGCGGCGCAGGTTCGGGATCTTCGCGCCGTGCGCGTCGGCGGCGGTCACGTAGTCGGGCCGGAGCCCGTCGATCGAGATCATCAGGAGCAGCGGGGTCTGTACCGGCTGCTGCGCGGCCGCGAAGCCGGGGAGGACGATCACGGCCGCGACGAGGAGGGCCCGCAGCACGAGCCTGACCTGGCGGAGCCGGTCGGGTATCATGACGGTCACAGCATATAGCACGAACGGGGAGACGGCCATGAACAGGCGGGCGACGGGCGTGGCGGGACTGCTGCTGATGCTGGGCGCGGCGTCGGCGGGGCCGGCGGCCGCCCAGGACGCGGAGAAGATCGCGATGGCGCGGGTCCGGCTCACCACCGAGCCCGGCCTGACCAAGGGCGGCGCGCGCAGCGGGCCCGCGCGCGACGACTCTCTCAAGGACCTGCGGCGCAAGGTCGTGAAGATGGGCGGCAACACCGCGATCCTGGCCTTCGGCGGCACCGAGGATCTCTCGGTGATCTACGCCGAGGTCTTCCGCTGCGGCGATCCGCCGGCGGCCGCGCCGGGCACCGCGCCCGCGCGCATCCCATTGCCCCCGGCCGGCCCGCCGCCGCCTCCGCCCCCACCGCCCGCCCCGACGCGCTGACGTGGCCTGGGATCCCGCGCAGTACCTGAAGTTCGCCGACCACCGGCTGCGGCCGGCGATCGATCTCCTGAACCGCGTCGCTCTGGAGCACCCGGACGAAATCTACGACCTCGGCGCAGGCGCCGGCAACGTCACGCGTCTGATCAAGGAGCGCTGGCCGGAGGCGCGCGTCACCGGCGTGGACGACTCGGCGGCCATGCTGGCCAAGGCCGCGGCCACCGCCCCCGCGATCATCTGGCAGCAGGCGGACCTGGCCACCTGGAGCCCGGCACGGCCGGCCGATCTCATCTACTCGAACGCGGCGCTCCACTGGCTGACCGGCCACGAGCGGCTCTTCCCCGCGCTGCTCGCGGCCCTCGCGCCCGCGGGCGTGCTGGCCGTCCAGATGCCGCGCAACTTCGGGGCGCCGTCGCACACGTTGATCTCGGAGGCCGCGCGCGGCGGGCCCTGGCGCGCGACGCTCGAGCCCCTGCTCCGGCCGGCGCCGGTGGCCGATCCCGATTTCTACTATGACGCCCTCGCGCCGCGCGCGGCCGGCCTCGACATCTGGGAGACGGAGTACCTCCAGATCCTGGAGGGCGCCGATCCGGTCAAGGAGTGGACCAAGGGCACCTGGCTCAAGCCGCTGCTCGACGCCCTGGAGGAGCCGGAGCGGAGCCGCTTCGAGGCGCGCTACGCGGAGCTGGTGGCCCGCGCCTACCCGCCGCGGGCGGACGGGCGGACGCTGTTTCCCTTCCGGCGCCTCTTCATCGTGGCGCGGGCGCGCTGAGGGCCATCCCATGAAGATCGACGCGATCGACGTCTACTGGATGAAGCTGCCGCTGGCCTTCGTGTGGAAGACGTCCTACGCGGATCAGTCCGTCACCGACACCATCCTGGTGCGGATGGAGGGCGGCGGCCACGAGGCCTGGGGCGAGAGCTGCCCCCCGTTCATCCCGGCCTACTCCGCCGAGCACACCCCGGCCGTCTTCCAAACCCTGCGCGAGCACATGGTGCCGCGCATCATCGGCCAGGACATCGAGACCGCCCAGGACCTGCTGGACCGGCTCGCCTTCGTCAAGGGCAACCAGTTCGCGCGGGCCGCGCTCGACATCGCCTGGTGGGTGCTGGACGCCAAGCGGCGCGGCCTCCCGCTGCACCGCGCCCTCGGCGGGACCGCCGACCGCGTGGCGGTGGGCGCCGACTTCGGGATCCAGGACTCGCTCGACCTCCTGATGGAGAAGATCCAGGGCGCGATCGACGCGGGCTTCCCCCGGGTCAAGCTCAAGTTCCGGCCGGGCTGGGATCTCTTCATGGTGGAGGCGGTGCGGTCCACGTTCCCCGACTTCACGTTCCACATCGATTGCAACGCGGCCTACACGCCCGCGGACACCGAGCTCTTCCGGAAGCTCGACCGGTTCCGGCTCGCCATGATCGAGCAGCCCCTGGCCGACGACGGCATGAGCCTGGTCAACCACGCGGATCTCCAGCAGCGGATCGAGACCCCGGTCTGCCTCGACGAGAGCGCCCAGAGCCTGGCCCACGTGCAGGCGGCCATTCGCCTGAAGAGCTGCCGGGTCGTGAACATCAAGATGGCCCGGGTGGGTGGGCTCACCGAATCCCGCGAGATCGCCGCCCTGTGCGCCCGGCACGGCATCCCCTGCTGGGTGGGCGGCATGCTGGAGAGTGCGATCGGCGGGGCCATCTGCGCCGAGCTGGCCACCCTGCCCAACTTCACCTACGCGGGCGACATCTTCCCCTCCTCGTACTTCTACACGAACGATCTCGGCAAGCCGGAGATCGTGCTGAGCGGCCGGGGCGAGGTCGCCACCTCGCGGGTGCCGGGCATCGCCCAGGCGCCCGATCCCGAGCTGCTCAAGCGCTGGACCGCCGAGCACGTGGCGTTCCGAGCCCCTTCGACCCGGTAGAAACGCCCGACCGCCCCGCCGGTCGCGTTCCTCACCGGCTGATTTGTCGCGACCTTGGCGGAACTCTGCGCGTGGCATCGCGATTGCTTCTCAAGAAACGCCATGATTTCTTCGCTCGGCTGCCATCACCCTGTCGCGAGCCGGGGCTACGGTCGATATCAACGGAGGCCGATCATGAACGTTCGCGAGAACGCGGCGAAGATCGCCACCCAGTTCGAAGGCCGTTGCACCTGCGCGGCGATGGACGGCGGTGTGGATTGCCCCTGGTGCCAGGTCTTCTACGACGTGCTCCAGGGCTACCCGCTCACCCCGCCCCCGGCGCGGCGGGACGACAGCCCCACGCCGAGGTTCTCGCCCACCGCGGCCTGACTGCGGCTCAGCTCAGACGCTGGCGCGGCTGGCGGCTGGTCTGCAGCGTCCGCTGCAGGAACGGGACGAGCTTGTCCCAGGCGTCGCGGGCGGGCCCTTCCCGGTAGGTGGCGGGGTTGGTGAAGTTGAGGAAGGCGTGGCCCGCCTCCGGGTAGCGATGGAACTCGTGGGCCTTGCGGTACCGGTCGAGCTGGGCGGAGATCCGGTCCACGTCCTCCGGTGACGGATTGGTGTCCTCCGCGCCGAAGAACCCCGCGATCGGACAGTGAATATAGGGCGTCAGATCGAACGGCGTCGGACCGTTGCCCCACGGCTTCATGATGTTGCCCCCGTAGAACACCCCGGCGGCCTTGAACACCGGCTTGGAGGCCGCCATCAGGTAGGCGACCCGCCCCCCCATGCAGAAGCCGATGATGCCGACGTCGCCGAGCTGCGTGTCCTTCAGCCGTCTCGCGTAGTTGACCGCGGCGTTGACGTCCGTGATCACTTCCGGGTCCTGGAGACGGCCGATGCGGGTGAGGACGTCGCTGTCGTCGCTTGTCTGCCGATGGTAGAGGTCGGGGGCGATGGCCAGGTAGCCCTGCTGGGCCAGGTGCTCCACCCGGTCCTCGATGAACTTGTCCACGCCGGGGCCGTGGTGGGCGACGATCACCGCGGGGAAGGCCCGGCCGAGGCTCGGCATACCGACATAGAGGCGCATAGGCGACCCGTCGACGGTGATCTGGTCCCACTGCGCCATGCCGCCTGTCCTCCGTCTGCGCTCCGAGAGAAACGGCCCGGGAGGCGGAACCGGTGAACCGCCACCCGGGCCTACGGTTTCTCGCGCGCAAGCTCATGCCTGCGGCATCTCCCGACCATGGGCCGGGATCTGGTTGTGCTCTAGCTCAGGTCGCGCGCCATCAGGCAGGAACCACGCCCGATGACGCGCCATGCGAGTCGGGTGGCGTGTTCTCCATATCCTGACCTCCCTGTGGGTTGACGGCACGACAGCCGGCGGCGCCTCACCGTCCGTCAGGTTCCAGGAAACCGCTGCGCGCGCTCGTTGTCAAGCGGGAGGAGGAGTAGACTGCGAGCATGTACCGCCTCACCCGACTCGCACTGATCGCGCTCGCCCTGCTCGTGCTGGGGTCCGCGGGCGCGTGGGCCGACGACCGGACCGGTGGCAGCTCGGGCTCCATGTCCGGACCGCATCATCGGCCGGCCAGGCCGACTCCCCGGCCGCATCCGTTCTTCGGGTGCTGCCTGGGCGGTGGGTATTTCCCGCCCGCGCCGCCGGTGGTCGTCATTCCCCCGCCAACCGTGTACGTGGTCGTCCCGGCGCCGCCGAGCTTCGTCTACGTGCCGACACCGCGAGTCGAGCCCGCGCCCGAGATCACGCTGCCGACCGGCCGCTGGGCGCGCCACGGCAACGGGGTGGACTACCCGTACACGTGGGTGTGGGTCGGCCCCGCGCCAAGCCGCTGAGCCGGCCGCTCCCCCGACTCAGCCGCGCACGACGTAGCCGTAGCGGCGGTTGCTGCGGCCGAGCCCGCGGCGCTCGTACTCGGCCTTGAGCTCGGCGAGGCGGCTCGGTCCGGCCAGCTCCGCGCGCCGGTCGTAGCGGTAGAGCCGCGCGACGTTCTCCCCGAAGATCGCGGTCTTCACCGGGCCGTCGGCCGCGCCGAGCGGGGCGAACCCGTGCTTCTTCTGCATCTCCTCCGGGATCTCGAGCCGGCGCAGCCCTTCGATCTGCCATTGGGGCGCGCCGGTCCACACCGCGTCGGTCCCCCAGATGACGTGATCGACGCCCATGCCGCGCACCAGCGTGCCCATGAGCGCGGCGGTGAGCCGCGGCTGGGCCACCGTGGTCAGGGCGAAGAGCTGGCCGAGGTCGGCGTAGACGTTGCTCACCCCGTGCTTGCCGGGGATCTCGGCGAGGTCGGTCACCCACTCCACGCGGCCGGTCTGCTCGAACTGGGCCACGGCGTCGGCGGGATCGCCGCCGCCCGCGAAGCGATAGGCCCCGTGATAGATGATGAAGTTGAGCTGCGGCCAGTCCTTCGCCGCCTTCCCCACGTCGCGCACGTCGCAGTAGGCGCGCAGGTTGGGGAACCGCTGGTCGAGCGCGGGCGCGAAGAGGCCCTTGTGGATGCAGACGTTGACCACGCCCGCCTTCGCCATCTTCTCGTAGGCCGGGTAGAGCAGCTTCTCGTCGTCGAGCCGCCACGGATGGCGGCTCTGGTCCTTGTTGGTGTTGTCCCCGATCGTGTAGCCCTTCATGGAGTCGGGCTTGAGGTCGACCAGGGCGCGGTCGAGCGCCTCCATCCAGCCGGGCTGCCTCGGCGTGAAGATGGCGTGGGTGAGCAGCCGGCGCCCGCCGAGCCGTGCGTTCACGGTGGCGCGGGCCTGCGCCATCATGTCATTGGTGAGGAACCAGTCGCCGGGCACGTCGGAGGGCGCGCTGCTGATGAGCGCCACCTTGGTGTCGCTGTCGAGGAAGATCTCCTTGAAGTAGTTGTCGAATTTTAGATCTTCGATGGTCTGCGGCTGGCCCGCGAGCCCGGGTTCCAGCCCGCGCGGCCCACCGCCTCCCGCATGCGCACGAACCCGGTGAGGCGCGTGTCGTCCTTGAGGAAGTGGGTGTGCGTGTCCATGATGAACT
>CAMLFJ010000216.1 GCA_946479205.1 uncultured bacterium
CGTCGTGGCTCCACGCCATGAGCTGCCCGGCCCGCTTGAGCGCCTCCGCGTCGTCGGGCTGCACGTCGAGCAGCGAGCGATAGGCGCGCAGGGCCACCTCGTTGCGCGACAGCGCGAGGCCGCGCCGGCCGACCTCGCGCAGCACCCGCGGGTCCCGCGGGCGCGCGCGCATGAGGCTCTCCCACTGCCGGAGCGCGGGCTCGCCCGCCCCCGTCCAGTCGTAGAGCTGGGCCAGCGCCAGCCGCGCGGCCACCGCGTCGTCGCCGTCGCCCGGGGCCGCCGCGAGGACCGCCTCGTACTCCGCGATCGCGTCCGGGTACTTGCCGAGATCCATCAGGATGCGGCCCGCCTTCGCCCGGTAGGCGGGCCTCGCGGAGGCCGCGAAGCGGCGGTGCACGCGGAGCCCGTCGTCCAGGCGGCCGGCCTGCGCGGTGAGGCTCAGGTACCGGAGCACCTGGCCCTCCTCGAGAGGCCGCCCCTCCACCATCGGCTGCATCAGGCGCGCCGAATCCGGGAATCGGCCGAGCCCCTCGGCGACCTGGGCGGCCGCGTCGCGGAGGGCCCAGTCGTCCGGGCGCCGGGCGAGCAGGCGCTCGGCCACCCGCACGAAGTCGGCGGGACGATCCTGGAAGCGATAGAGCTCGGCGAGCCGCCCGAGCGAGGCGTCCGGCAACGTGCCCGCGCGATCGAGCCTCTCGTAGACGGAGATGGCCTCGCGCTCCTGGTTGTTCCACTCGTGGAGCTGGGCGAGCCGGAGCGCGGGGCCGGGCGCCCCCGGATTCTGCTCGACGATTCGCCGCTGCCGCGCGATCGCCTCGGGCAGGCGATTCGCGGCGGCGAGGGCGTCCACGGCCTGCTGAGCGTAGCGGACATCCTGGGGCGAGAGGGCGGCGAGCCGGTCCAGCGCGGACAGGGCGGACCCGCCATCCTCGGTGCCCTGCGCGAGCGCGGCCACCCGCTCCTGCAGCGCGCGATCCGCGGGGCGCGCCTTGGCCACGCGCTCGAGCAGGGCCAGCGCGCGGCGCGGGTCGTTCCCCCACTCGTAGAGCTGGGCCAGGGCCAGCGCGCTGTCGAGCCGGTCCGGCGCGAGCTCCACCGCCCGCTCGTACGCGGCGATCGCCTCGGGGCCGCGGTCTTGCTCGACGAGCAGCCGGCCGAGCAGCGCCAGCGTGTCGTGGTCGCGGGGACGGAGCCCGGCCAGCTCCCGCTGCGCGCCGATCGCGCGGGGCCCGTCACCGGCGCCGCGGTAGAGCTCCACCAGCCGGCGGCGCGATCCCTCGTCGCGGGGATCCGCCGCGCGCTGGCGCTCGAGCAGCGCGATCTCCTCCACCCGCGGCGCGCCGCCCGGCGCCGGGAGGAGGCGGTCGCGGGCCTCGACGTCGCCCGGGGCAATCCGCGCCAGCACCTTCCAGTGCTCGATCGCGCGATCCCCCTGCCCGAGCGAGTCGTAGGCCTGGGCGAGCCAGCGCCGGCCCTCGGGATCGTCGGGGCGCCGCCGCACAAAGGCCTCCAGCACCGTCACGGCCTCCTGCTGCCGGTTGAGGCTTCGCGCCGCGGTGGCCAGCTCGCCCACGATCCCGGAGTCGGTCGGGCTGAGCGCCACCAGCTTGCGGAGCACCGCGACCTCGCGCTCGTAGTCGCCCTTCCACAGGTACGCGGTGAGCAGGCGCTCGAGCAGGGGGACGTCGTCCGCTCCCGGCGTCACGGTCAGGCGCTCGAGCACCGCGGCCGCCGCGGCGGGGTCCTTGTTGGCCTGATACGCGTCGGCCAGCCTCAGCAGGAGATCGCGGCGGCGCGGCAGGCTGCGCGCCGCGTCCTCGAGCGTCGCGATCTGCCGGTCGGGCTCGCCGAGCCCCTCGTAGGCGGTGGCCAGCCCGACCCAGAGATGCGCGTCGGTGGTGTCGCCGCGCAGCGCGTCGGTGAACATGTCCCGGGCCAGGGTGTACTGCCGGTCGGCCAGGTACGCCCAGCCCAGGTCGCCGCCCCATGGCACCGACAGCGCGAGGAGCGCGAGGGTGAGCAGCACCCCGAGCCCAAGCTTCCAGCGCTCGATCTTCACCCGAGTCGCACCTCCACGTCCGCCGCCTCGCCGGCGCGGATGGTGAGGTGTCCGTCGGGCCCGGTCCGCGGCCGCTCGCGTCGCGATCCGGCGCGGTCGCGGATCTCCACCGCGATCTCGCGACCCGCGGGCAGTCCGGCCAGCTCGACCAGCTTCGGGCCCATCCCCGAGAGCGACACCGCGACGCGCGCGGCCTCGTGGGCCCAGGCGGTGACGCGATGGCTCGCCTGCACGAGGTAGGGGGTCTGGGGCGCGCGGTCGCCGAGCACGATCAGCGCGGGCTCGGGCCCGGCCAGGTGCACGTAGAGCGCGCCCTGGTGATGGACGAAGCCGAGGACTCCCCGTGAGCGCGCCAGGTCCACCCCGGCGCGCGTGTCGTCGAAGCGCACGGTGCGCAGCGCGCCGTGGTCCCAGACGCGCCAGCCCGGCTCGGCGCGGGCGATGCGCGCGGTCCGGAAGCCCGCCACGATCGCGAGGTACTCGCTGGTGAAGAGGCGCGCGAGCGGCTGCCGCGCGACCCAGTCGTGCACGTGGCGCAGCGAGGTGAGCGAGGCCACGCGCTCCGCCGAGTAGAAGTGGTAGTAGAGGTTGACCGGGGCGACGCGCCGCGGCTTCTCGGTGTTCTCGAACGTCTCGACCACGTGGCGGTAGCCGTAGAACGGACCGCTCCACAGGTTGGTGTAGAGGTTCTCGTTCGAGGCCGACGTGTAGGTCTGCCACTGCCGGCCCACCTGGCGCATCAGCGGGGCGACCCGGGCGTAGCTCGGCCACTCGCGGTCGCGCATGGTGTCGCCGCCGTTGATGTTGGGCACCCCGAGCCGCGCGAGGACCGCGATCGCCTCCTCGCTCACCCGGGTGGACCCCGACCACTGGAAGAGCCGCACCCGCTTGCCCGGCGGCAGGAGCCGCTCCTCGATGTACCGGATGGAGCCCGCGGTCTCCGTCTCCACCGAGTACGGGATCGAGGCGAGCGCGAAGCTCCGCGTCCGCTTCTCCCAGTCCAGCGGATGGGTATAGGAGTGGCTGCCCGCCTCGACGTTCGGCAGCCGGAAGATCGCGCGGGCCAGCTCCTGGAACTCGGGCGAGCCGAGCAGCGTCGGATCCACCTCCGCCACCACGACCGACACGCTGGTGGGCAGCCCGTAGCGCGAGAGGACCTCCTCGAGCAGGACCTGGCCGCTCGAGGCGCCCGCGCGGACCTCCGAGCGGTTGCGCAGCCCGTCGCCGTCGATGTGCGAGTAGCAGATGCGCCGCCCGCCCTGGGTGGTGGTGTCCGGCCGCGGCCAGTCCCCGACCCCGAGCGCTTCCCGGAAGAACGCGAACGGGTCGAGCCACCACTGCGCGCCCGATTCCCCCGGGAACTGGAAGCGCACGTACTCGGCCGCCGCGAAGCCGCCCCACGGACCCGTCACCACCACCTGGCTCTCGGAGTCCGGCAGGTCGCGCCGGGCCAGCACGAGATACGCGCGGGAGTCCGCCCGGCGCGCGCGGACCTGCTGGTAGGCGGGCAGGCCGGGCGGGAACGACCGCTCGAACTCCATCATCTTCGGATCCTTGCGGCGGAGCTCGATCACCGTCTGGTTGCCCGTCCAGTTGCCCAGGAACTCGAGCCCGCTCGGCGCCAGCGCCTCGTTGGCCGCGGCCAGGTCGACGGTCCGCAGGGTCCGGCGATCGCGCAGCGCGCCCAGGTACTCGAGGATCACCACCCGGCGACCGGCCCGGATCTGCGCGCCCAGCCAGCGCAGGTAGTCGAGCGGCGCGGCCATGTCCTCGGTCTGGAACCACGTGATGACGCCGCGGTAGCGCGACATCGTCCGCTCGTCCGGCAGCCCCCGGTCGATGTCGTGGTACTCGACCATGAGCCCGAGCCAGTTGAGCGGCATCTGGGCCCAGCTGTGCACCTCGTTGCGGGTGGCGGTCTTGGGCCGGCGGCCGTCCACGTCGTTGGAGAACTCGCCCGACTTGTACAGCGCCAGCACGTAGCGCGGTAGCTCCCCCGGGGCCGACGCGGGCGCGGTCGGCGCCGCGAGGGCGGGGCGAGCGGCCGCCCCCAGCGCGAGCGCGCCCACCGCGGCGGCCGAGCCCCCCAGGAGGGAGCGGCGCGAGAGCGATCGGGTCACGGGGCGGTCACCGCGCGAGGGTGTGGGTCGAGACCTGGTCGAGGCCGATCGTCGAGACGTACGGGACGAATCCGCGGGCGCGGGCGCGGCGGATCAGCTCGGTCGGCCAGGGCGCGCCGCGGTCGGCCGCGGCGTACTCGATGGTGAACACGGGCAGGCCCAGCGCGACCACCCGGGCCAGGAGGAGCGCCCGGGACTCCGCCTCATCGGCCGGCCGCACGCGATAGGCCTTGGCCTTGAAGTCGTAGTCCGTCCAGATGGACTCGAGCGCGACCGCGTCCAGCACCGTCGGCAGCCGCTCCGCGATCGGCAGGCCGCCGTTGATCATCAGGAGCGCCCGCGGGTGGCGGCGCCGGAGCTCGACGAGCACGCGCTCGAGCGCGTGGGCCGCCCCCGCGAACCGCCGCGGGTCGGTCTGCTCGAGGTCGAGCGCGGTGTCCGCGGTGTCGAGGAAGAGACCGTTCACCGGACCGGCCAGCGCGGCCGGCACCACCCGGTCGAGCAGCCAGCGCTCGTAGGCCGGGGCGCGCACGTCGAGGCGGCGCGCCTCGGGCCAGCTCGGGTTGGCGGAGAGCACCCACGACTCGCTGGCGACGGCGGCGAACTCGGGATGGCTCGTGTTCACCTCGCCCAGGCTCACGTAGGTCAGCAGCAGCGAGCCGTACCGCTTGACGAGGGGAAGCGGCGGGTGGGCGCGCGGATCGAGCACGACCACGTCGAAGCGGGCCAGGTCCACCGCCGCCTCGGGGGCCGCCGCGTAGTAGACGACCCAGGTGCGCACGCCCGCCAGGGGACGGATCGGCGAGGCGGCCGGCGCCGACGCCCCGCCGAGCCCCAGGACGAGGGCGGCGGCGAGCAGGCGCCGCGTCAGACCCACGCGGCGAGCGCCTCCCCCCGGGTGCCGTGGATCGTGACCGCCTTGATCAGGCGGGTCATCTCGAAGATCGCCCGCACGTCGTCCTGCAGCGCGCAGAGGCGCAGGTCCCCGCCCGCGGTGCGGGCGTGCTTCAGCGTCGCGACGAGGGCGCCCATGCCCGAGCTGTCGATGTAGCCCACGCTCCCGAGATCCACCAGCAGCTTGACGGACCCCTCGTTCACGAGGCCGGCCAGCACGCGCTTCATCTGGTCCGCGGCCGCCATGTCGAGATCGCCCCGGGGGACGATCACCGCGATCGCGGCCGAACGAGTCACCTCGATGTCCATGGCCTCTCCTGATCGAGCCGGCGCCCCGTCCCCGCCGTCCGCGACCGAGCGATCGACCGGGGCATGCCCCGGTCGGAACTTGACGAGGGTCCAGCGGGTCCCGCGCTCCCGGCGTACGTCGATGGAAACCGAATCGGCGATGCGGTGCACCAGGTGGATGCCCAGCCCGTGATCCGGTAGCGCGTCGAGATCGGGCTCCACGTAGCGCGCGGCCTCGAAGGCACGCCCGAAGTCCTCCACCTCGAGCACGAGCCGGTCCTCGAGACCCTGGATCGAGACGTGAATGGGCTGGCCGCCCCGGCCCTCGTACGCGTGCTCGATGGAGTTGGCGCACAGCTCGCCGATCGCCAGCACCAGGGCCGCGCGGGTCTTCCGCTCCACGCCCAGCCCGGCCAGCTCCTCGCGCAGCCACTCACGCAGCCGCGCCAGATGCAGGGCCTCGCTCGACATCGTGAAGCGGCCGGGTGCCGCCGGGTCACGCTCTGGCCGGATCACGCTCGGATACCCACATCGCGCGATTCAGTATAACAGCGGGAGGGCGCCCGACTGGCGGGCGCCGGAGGGAACAGCGGGACTGCTACCGCCGCGAGTAGCCGAGCTGGGCGCCGACCGGAAAGCCGTTGCGGTCGCGCCGGGAGGGATCCGCGGTCACCGAGTCACGCCACGCCTGGTATTCACGCTCGTCCTGCCAGCGCCGGAGCGCCCACACCGCGAGCCCCACCGCGACACCCCCCATCGCCACGACGCAAACCAGCGCTCCGCGCTTCATGATCAGCTCGAACGAGCT
>CAMLFJ010000217.1 GCA_946479205.1 uncultured bacterium
GGCACGACGAGGTCTTCGCGGTGGGCGACTGCGCGGCGTGGACCGCGGGCCCCGGGCTGCCCAAGGCCGGGGTGTACGCGGTCCGCCAGGGGCCGGTGCTCGCGAGCAACCTGATCGCGCGTCTTCGCGGCGGGCGGCTCCGCCCGTATCGGCCGCAGCGCGACTTCCTCTCGCTGCTGAACCTGGGCGACGGCGGGGCGATCGGCACCAAGTGGGGCGTGTCGGTCGAGGGCCGCGCGATGTTCCGGCTGAAGGACTGGATCGATCGGCGCTTCGTGCGCCGCTTCCAGGTCCTCGACCCGGACGGCGCGGTCACCCCGGACTTCGCGGCGGCGCCCATGCCCGGCGGAGACATGCTCTGCGGCGGCTGCGCGGCCAAGGTGGGCGAATCCTCGCTGACTCGGGCCCTCGAGCGGCTCGGCGTCTCGAGCGATCCCGCGGTCGTCCTGGGCCTGGCCCAGCCCGACGACGCGGCGGCGGTGGAGACCGAGCGCGGCGAGATCGTCGCCGCCACGGTCGACTCGTTCCGCGCCTTCGCCGACGATCCTTACCTGGTCGGCCGCGTCGCCGCGGTCAACGCGATCAGCGATCTCTGGGCCAAGGGCGTGGCCCCGCGCTTCGCCCTGGCCCAGGTGAGCGTGCCGGACGGGCAGAGCGCCAACGCGCAGGAGGAGGCGCTCTACCAGGTGATGGCCGGAGCCCGCGCCGGCCTCGATGCCGACGGCGTCACCCTGGCGGGCGGTCATACCACCACCGGGCCCGAGCTGGTGGCCGGCTTCGCGGTCTGGGGCTTCGCGGCCTCGGCCGACGCGCTGATCCGGATCGGCGGTGCGGCGCCCGGGGACCAGCTCATCCTGACCAAGCCGCTCGGCACCGGCGTGATCCTCCAGGCCGACATGCGCGCCCTCGCCCGCGGGGCGTGGGTGGAAGCGGCGGTCGCCTCGATGCTCCGCTCCAACGGCCCCGCCGCCCGCGTGATGCTCGCGCTGCGGCCGTCGGCGGCCACCGACGTCACCGGCTTCGGCCTGGCCGGGCACCTGGGCGAGATGCTGCGCGCGAGCAAGGCCTCGGCGGTGCTCGACCTCGCCGCGATCCCCGCCCTGCCCGGTGCGGTGGCGCTGCTCGGCCGCGGCGTCCGGAGCACCGCGCATCCCGAGAACGCCCGCGCGCGACGCGCCATGCTGGTGGAGCCGGACGCGGCGCGGCGGGCCGCGCTCGACCTGCTCTTCGATCCCCAGACCTCGGGTGGGCTGCTGATCGCGGTGTCGCGCGAGCGCGGTCCGGCGATGCTGAGCGCCCTGCGCGCGGCGGGCGACGCGGCCGCGGCCATGATCGGCGCGGTCGCGCCGGCCCGAACGGACGGCGCGCTGATCCGGGTGGTGTGACAGGCTAGCGCCTGGACGCCGCTCGCCCGCGCCCCGCCGGCGCGATCTCGACGACGAGGCCCGCGCCCCAGCCGTACTTGGTCTCCGATCGCTCCCGGATCGCCGCGATCAGGGCTCGCTCCGACCCGGCATCGACCACGCGGGCGCGCCCCCTGAACGACCGGCGGCCGACGCGCGCGCGCACCGCGGGCTCCACGAGGAGGTTCCGCACCCAGTGCGCCTTCAGGCCGTGCTCGGCGACGAGGTAGTAGCGGCCGGCGTGGCGGGTGAACCAGATCTCGATCGGCCGGGCCAGGCCGCTGCGCCGGCCGATCGTGGTCAGGTAGAGGTACTTCGCCTCGGGGCTCACCCGCCGAAGGCGCGGTCGAACTGCCGCCGGGCGGCCTCGTCGAGGCCGCTCCGGAACTTCTGATAGCGCTCGAGGAAGCGCTTCCCGGCCTTGGTGAGGCGCATCCCGCTCTCGGGCCCGCCCCCGGGCACCCGCTCCACGAACTTGAAGCCCGCCGCCGCCTCGAGGTCGCGCAGGTAGCCCCACGCGTTGCGATAGGACATCTCGAGCTCCAGGGCCGCCTTCTTGAGCGAGCCGCGCTGGTCGATCAGCTCGAGCAGGCGCGCGCGCCCGTCCCCGAACTTGAGATCCTCGCCGAACGTGACCCACACCCGCAGCTTGGGCTTCATCAGTGCGCATCTTACTGAAGGGAGCGGGCGTCGGCCAGCCGCGGGCCGCGCCCACGCCCGGACGGATCCCCAGGCTCATCGCAAGCGGAAACGCGGGTTTACATGAGCTCCGGGTCCAGGTCGGGCGTCGCCCGGCCTGCTGTGGTACCCTAGCCGCCGCCCGCTGAATCGCGCGAGCGGACCGCCGCGCTCAAACCACCCTCGAGGAGGAGACACTCATGGCGATCAAAGTTGGTGACCGCGTGCCGGATGGCACGCTGACGGAGTTCATCGAGCAGGAGACCCCGGGCTGCACGGTGGGCCCGAACGCGTTCCAGGTGGCGGACCTGACCAAGGGCAAGAAGATCGTGGTCTTCGGCCTGCCGGGCGCCTTCACCCCCACCTGCTCGGCCAAGCACGTGCCGAGCTACGTGGCCAATATCGACAAGCTCAAGAGCAAGGGCGTGGACGAGGTGTGGTGCGTCTCGGTCAACGACGCCTTCGTGATGGGCGCGTGGGCCAAGGACCAGAAGAGCACCGGCAAGGTGCGCATGATGGCCGACGGGAGTGCCGCGCTCACCAAGGCGATGGGCCTCGAGATGGATCTCACCGCCCGCGGCATGGGCGTGCGCTCGCAGCGCTACTCGATGCTGGTCGACAACGGCGTGGTGAAGTCGCTGAACGTCGAGGCGCCCGGCAAGTTCGAGGTGAGCGACGCCGACTCGATGCTGAAGCAGCTCTAGGCTCTGACCCAGCGCATGGCGGACGTCCAGGACGTCCTGATCGTGGGCGGCGGGGCCGCCGGCTACACCGCCGGCATCTTCGCCGCCCGCGATCGCTGCCGCGCGCTGCTGCTCGAGAAGTTCTCCTCCGGGGGCCAGGTGCTCAACTGCGAGCACATCACCAACTTCCCCGGGTTCCCCCAGGGCGTCGCGGGCTACACCCTGGGTCCCCTGCTCCAGGAGCAGGCGACCGCGGCGGGCCTCCAGATCGCGATGAACGAGGTCACCGCGGTGCATCGCGACGGCGACCTCCTGCGGGTCGAGACGGACGGTGATGCCTACACCACGCGGACGCTGATCGTCGCGAGCGGCTCGCGCTTCACCACCCTCGGCGTCCCGGGCGAAGAGGAGTTCCTGGGGCGCGGCCTCTCGCACTGCGCCTCCTGCGACGGCTCCTTCTTCATGGAGAAGCCGGTGATCGTGGTGGGCGGCGGCGACGCGGCGGTGGACGAGGCGATCCATCTCACCCAGTACGCCTCCTCGGTGACCGTGCTGCACCGCCGCGAGACCCTGCGGGCCTGCGCGAGCCTCCAGGAGCGGGGGCGCGGCGAGCGCAAGATCTCGTTCCGGTGGAACACCGCGCTGCGCGCGATCGAGGGTGCCGACGGCGTCGAGCGCGTGCAGGTCGAGGACGTGAAGAGCGGCAAGACCGCCACCCTCGAGGCCAGCGGCGTGTTCATCTACGCGGGGCTCACGCCCAACACCGAGTTCCTCGGCGGGCTCGTGCCGCTCGACACCCGCGGACAGATCGTGACCGACCTGCGGATGCGCACCCGCGTCCCCGGCGTCCTCGCCGCGGGCGACGTGCGCGCCGAGTCCGCCCGCCAGCTCGTGACCTCGGCGGGCGACGGAGCCACCGCGGCGCTGGCCGCGGTCCAGTACCTGCGCGACGGCCGCTGGGCCGCCTAGCCGGCGGCGGCAGGCCGGCCCGGCGTGAGCTACTGAGGCGTCAGCACGCGGCCGGCCGGGATCGCGTTGTAGCGCGGCCCGTCCACCACGATCCGGCCGTTGACGATGACGTAGGGGATGCCGACCGGGTGGCGGTGCGGATCCGGGAACGTCGCCTCGTCGCGCACCGTGGCTGGATCGAAGAGGGCCAGGTCGGCGGCCCGCCCGCCCTGCACCAGTCCGCGGTCCTTCAGGCCGAGCTTGGTCGCGGGCATGCCGGTCATCTTGTGCACCGCGGTCTCCCACGAGAAGAGGCGCTTCTCGCGGCAGTAGACGCCGAGCACACGCGGGAAGGTCCCGTAGCTCCGCGGGTGGGGCTTGCCAGGATGCGGGCCGGGGCCCGCGTGCAGCGACAGCGAGTCCGAGCCCACCATGTTGTGGGCGTAGCTGAGCGCGGTGCCCACGTTCTCCTCGCTCTGCGAGAAGACCACCATGGAGACGCCGGCGCGCTCCTCCATCACGAGATCCATCATGGCCTGGGCCGGCTCCTTGCCGGTGCGCCGGGCCAGCTCCGCGATGTGGATGCCGGCCAGCTCGGGCTTCGAGCAGGTGGCGATCATGATCTCGTCCCAGCCCATGCCGCCCGAGCCGGTGCGCCAGCGCTCGCCGTCCACCAGGCAGTCGCCGATCGCACGCTGCCGCGCCTTCGGATCGGTGAGGCGCTCGAGCAGCTTCGAGATGCCGCCGTCGTGCATCCACGACGGGAGGAGGTTGTCCATCTTGGTGCTGCCCGCCGGATACGGATAGACGTCGCCGGTCACGTCCACCCCGCGGGCGCGGGCGCTGTCGATCATGCGGAGGAGGCGGTCCATCTTCCCCCAGTTCTCGCGGCCCGAGGCCTTCACGTGGGCGATCTGGACGGGCACGCCGCCCCGCTCGCCGATCGCGATCGCCTCCTCGGCCGCCTGCTCGAGGGTGGCCGCCTCGCCCCGGATGTGGGAGAAGTAGAGCCCGCGCCGGTCCGCCATGCTGCGGGCGAGCCCGACCAGCTCGTCGGTGTTGCCGTAGACGCTCGGAGCGTACACGAGCCCGGTGGAGAAGCCGAAGGCCCCCGCGTCGAGCGCCTCCGCGAGCAGGCGCTCCATGCCCTGCTGCTCCTCCGGCGTCACCGCGCGCGCCGCGGCCCCGACCGCGGCCAGCCGCAGGGCCCCGTGGCCCACGAACTGCACGATGTTCACCGTGGGGCCGAGCGCCCGCAGGTGATCGAGATACTCGGCGAACGTGTTCCAGGTGATGGGGATCTTGCCCCCGATGCCGCCCGCCCACTCCTGCACCAGATCCGCGCGGCCCGGGGCGACCGGGGCCGGCGAGAAGCTGCACATACCGACCACCTCGGTGGTCACGCCCTGGCGCACCTTGGACTCGGCCGACGGGCACTTGTCGTAGACCAGGTCCGAGTGCGAGTGGATGTCGATGAAGCCGGGCGCGACCATCAGCCCCTTGGCGTCGATCACCCGCTCCGCTGGGCCGGCCAGCCCCGGCCCCACCGCCGCGATGCGATCGCCTTCCACCGCGACGTCGGCCGCGCGCGCGGGCGCGCCGCTGCCGTCCACCACCGTGCCGTTCCGGATCAGGAGCGACCAGGCCATGACGCTACTGGGGGACCTCGTTGATCTTCACCGACTTCATCTTGTCGCCCACCTTGATCTTGTCTACGATCTCCATCCCCGAGGTGACCCGGCCGAAGACGGTGTACTGGTTGTCGAGGAAGTGGGCCGGGGCCAGCGTGATGTAGAACTGGCTGCCCGCCGAGTTGGGGGCCTGGGTGCGGGCCATCGCCAGCACACCGCGGACGTGCTTCTGCTTGTTGAACTCGTCCTTGATCGTGTAGCCGGGGCCCCCGGTGCCGTTGCCCTTGGGATCGCCGCCCTGGACCACGAAGTTCGGCTCCACGCGGTGGAAGGTCACCCCGTCGTAGAAGCCCTTCTTGGCCAGCGTCACGAAGTTCTCCACCGTCTTGGGCGCATCCTCCGGAAAGAACTCGAGGGCGATCTCCCCACCCTTCTCCATGGTGATGACGGCGGTCTGTTTCACCTTCTTGCCTCCTTTGGGGGCTTCCTTGGGTGCGGGTGGGGTCGGCTGCTGGGCGCCGACGGGCCCGATCGGGCCGGGGACGGGCAACACGAATGTCACGAACAGCGCGACGAGCGCGATGATGGCAATGCGAGCCTTCACGAATGAGCCTCCTTGCGCGTGAGACGCCGGATTGGACTCGTCATTATGCCCCACCGGCGCGCTGGTCCGCCACTCCATCCGTGGTACAGTGAAAGGCATGCCGCAGCGCCCCGACATCCGAAATGTGGCCATCATCGCGCACGTCGACCACGGGAAGACCACCCTCGTGGACGCCATGCTCTGGCAGTCCG
>CAMLFJ010000218.1 GCA_946479205.1 uncultured bacterium
TTCCGCATCCTCTCGTCCGACCCGAGCGTGAAGGCGGTCTTCATCAACGTGTTCGGCGGAATCCTGAGAGTCGATCGGCTCGCCGAGGGCATCATCGCCGCGGTGAAGAAGCTCGGGCTAAAGCTGCCGGTGGTGCTGCGGGCCGAGGGAACCAACGTGGAGCAGGGCAAGAAGATGCTGGCCGAGTCGGGCCTGGCCCTGGTGATGGTCGACGACATGGGCGAGGGCGCCAAGAAGGTGGTCGAGCTGGCCCGTGGGGCGCGCGCGTGAGCATCCTGGTCGACAAGAACACGCGCGTGCTGGTGCAGGGCATCACCGGCAAGGAGGGCGCCTTCCACGCGGCGCGGTGCAAGGAGTACGGCACCCAGGTGGTGGGCGGCGTGACGCCGGGCAAGGGCGGGACGACCCACGAGGGCTTCGCGGTCTGGAACACGGTGGAGGAGGCGGTGAAGGCCACCGGCGCCGACTGCGCGCTGATCTTCGTGCCGCCGCCCGCCGCGGCCGACGCGATCATGGAAGCGGCCGACGCGGGCATGCCGCTCGTGGTCTGCATCACCGAGGGCGTGCCCGTCGCGGACATGGTGCGGGTGAAGGCGTTCCTCGGCCGCACCTCGAGCCGCCTCATCGGCCCCAACTGCCCGGGCCTCATCACCCCGGGCCAGGCCAAGATCGGGATCATGCCGGGTCACATCCACAAGGTGGGCAACGTGGGCGTGGTCTCGCGCAGCGGCACGCTGACGTATGAAGTCGTCCACCAGCTCACCCAGCGCGGGCTCGGCCAGTCGTCCTGTGTGGGCATCGGCGGCGACCCGGTCAACGGCACCAACTTCATCGACGTGCTCAAGCTCTTCCAGGCCGATCCGGACACGACCTCGATCATGATGATCGGCGAGATCGGCGGCACCGCCGAGGAAGAGGCCGCCGCGTTCATCAAGGCCCACGTCACCAAGCCGGTGGTCGGCTTCATCTGCGGCCAGACCGCCCCGCCCGGCCGCCGCATGGGCCACGCGGGCGCGATCATCGCGGGGGGCAAGGGCACCGCCGCGGAGAAGATGGCGGCCATGGAAGCCGCCGGCATCACCACCGTCAAGAGCCCCGCCGACATGGGCGCCACCGTGGCGCGTGTGGTGGGCAAGAAAGGGTAGGGATCCCTCCGCGATGGCCGTCCAGCGCACGCTCAGCATCATCAAGCCGGACGCCGTCGCCAAGGGCGTCTCGGGGCAGATCATCGCCCGCTTCGAGCAGGCGGGCCTCAAGGTGCTCGCGGCCAAGCTGATCCACCTGAGCGCGGCCCAGGCCGGCGGCTTCTACATCGTGCACAAGGAGCGGCCGTTCTACGGAAGCCTCTGCGCGTTCATGACCCAGGGCCCGTGCATGCCGATCGTGCTCGAGGGCGAGAACGCGATCGCCCGTCTCCGCGAGCTGATGGGCGCGACGGATCCGGCCAAGGCGGCCGCGGGGACTATTCGCAAGGACTTCGCGTCGTCGATCGAGGCCAACGCGGTCCACGGCTCCGACTCGCCCGAGTCGGCTGCCTTCGAGATCCCCTACTTCTTCGGCGCGCTCGAGATCTTCCCCCGGTAGCCCGGGAGGCCGCGTGCACTTCCCGGCTCTCCTCGGGCGAAAGCAGCGCCTCCTCGCCGGGGCGGTCGGCATCGGGCTCGGGTTCGGCGGGCCCTTCCTCCTGTCGGTCGCGCTCGTGGCCAGCTCCGGTGACCCGAGCCTGCTCATCCTGCCGCTGCCCTTCCTGGGAGCGCTCTGGATGATCCAGGGCCTCGCGACAACCGGCTACACCCTCGAGGAGAGCGGGGTGCGCCTCGAGCGGCGCTGGGCGCGCAAGCTGATCCCCTACGAGCGCATTACCGGGTGCGACCGCGAGCCGCGCCCGATCGGCGGGCTGCTCGCGGCCGGCGTCAACGGCCTCTTCGGCTCCCACGGGCCGCGGTGGAACCCGCGCACCGGCTGGCACTACCTCGCGATCACCAACACCGACGACCTGGTGTTTCTCCATACCCGCGGCGGGCTCGTCGTGCTCTCGCCGAGCCGGCCCGACGAGTTCGTCACCGCGCTCCACGCCGAGCTCCCGACCGGGCCCGCGTCATGGCCGACCCGATCGTCGTGACCGCGGACGTCCGCGTGCCGGCCTCCGCGCTGAGCGTGCACGCGGCGCGGGCGTCGGGGCCGGGCGGGCAGAACGTCAACAAGGTCTCGACCAAGATCGACCTGCGGGTGGACCTTCCCGCGATCGAGGGGCTGCCGGACGACGCGCGGGCGCGGCTCTACCGGCTGGCCCAGAACCGGCTCGACGCGGACGGGCGCCTGGTGGTCATCAGCCAGGTGACGCGCAACCAGGCGCGCAACCTGGAGGACGCGCGTGCCCGGGTGGCCGACCTGATCCGCGCCGCGCTCGTGGTGCCGCGCCGGCGCGTGAAGACGCGGCCGTCCAGCGGCGCGAAGCGACGGCGCCTGGCGGGGAAGAAGCGCCGGGCCGACGTGAAGCGCTGGCGCGCGCGGCCGGGCGAGAGCGACTGAGCGCGCGGCGCTAGTGAATGCCGCCCGCCACGGCCAGACTCGCCACCAGCATCGTGAGCACGATCGCGGCGATCGTCGCGTAACGGCGGTCGCCCGCGCGCAGGAAGGCCGGGATGGCCAGCGCGACCGCGATGATCGGCGTGGCCATCAGCCCGACCAGGCCGAGCGCGGTGAGCGCGAGGGGATCCATCGGCCGCCGCCTCAGCCCGTCGAGCACCTGTCGCAGCGACGTGAAGACCCCCGCGGGCGAGCCGAGCGGCGGCCGGCTCAGATGGACCGCGTGAAGGTGAAAGCCTCCCTGGACCGCGTGGACCGCGCCTCCGATGAGGATCAGCGCCATGCCGATGAGCCCGCCGGCCAGCAGGGTGCGCGCGACGAGGCGCTCGACGGACGGTCCGGTCGCGGCGCTCATGGCAGGTGGATGCCCAGGCCGCGCAGGATCATCGAGAGCGCCAGGTACACCACGACGGGCAGGAACAGCTTGCGCACGGTGGTGTTGCGCATCCGCGCCATCAGCATGGTCCCGAGGTACGCGCCGGCCAGCACGCCGATCGCGACCGGCGCGGCGATCAGCACGTTGATGTCGCCGCGGCTCCAGTAGATGCCGGCGCTGGCCGAGGCGGTGAGGCCGATCATGAAGTTGCTGGTGGCGGCGGAGACCTTCATGGGCAGCCGCATGAGGTAGTCCATGGCGAGCACCTTGAACGCGCCGCTCCCGATGCCCAGCATGCCGGACAGCACGCCCGCCCCGAACATGGCCACGAACCCCGGGGCCACCCGCTGGGCCCGGTAGGCCACCTCGCGTCCCAGCCGCAGGTCGTGGTAGCGGCCCTCCAGGTCGAAGCGGAGGGCGAGGCGATCCTCGGAGAGGCGCTCGGGCAGCTCGTCGTGAAGCTGCCGGACGGTCGTGAACGCGGAGTAGGAGAGCGCCAGGCCCAGGATCAGCTCGAGCGCGCGGACGGGCACCACGCCGGCCAGGAGCGCGCCCACCAGCGCCCCGCTGATGGTGGCCATGCCCAAGAAGAGCCCGACGCGCAGGTTGCTGAGCCCGGTGCGCAGGTATGAGGCGGCTGCCCCGCTCGACGTGGCGATCACCGAGACGATGCTGGCCCCCATCGCGTAGTGGATGTCCACCCCGTAGAAAATCGTGAGGATCGGGATCAGCAAGATGCCGCCCCCCAGGCCCAGGACGGAGCCGACCGCGCCGGCCCCGACCGACGTGAAGAGGACTGCGACCGAGAAGACGGTGAGGCTCACGGCCGGGCCGCGGACCGCTTGAAGACGCGGAAGAGGTAGATCAGCGACGGGAAGAGGACGAGCGCGCCGAGGCCGAGGACCCAGAGCGACAGGACGAGGGTGATGCGGGGCGCCGCGGCGGCCCGGATGGTGAGATCGGGCGGGATCAGGTACGGGTACTGGGCGAGCGCCCAGCCCCAGAGGATCAGGGAGACCTGCGCGGCCGCGGCCACGCGGGCGAGGCGGAAGCGGCGGCTCCAGAGGGCCCAGATTGCCGCGACGGCGGCCGCGCCCGTCGCCAGGTGGAGCGCCGGCGCCCACGTCGCGCCGGTGAGCCCGCGCCCCATCAACGGCGCGCCGAGCAGGGCCAGCCCCAGCGTGCCGAACGCGGCCACGAACACGGCCCCCGCGGCGCCCAGGGCGCGCCGGCGGAAGTCCTCCTGCAACGCCGGCTCGCGGGCTTCCACCGTGAGGTACACCGCGGCCAGGAACGCGAAGAGGGCGAGCGTGAGCAGGCCCACGCCCACGCCGAAGGGCGTGAGCCAGGGCCCCACGTAGCTCGCGTAGAAGGCGGCGCGGCCGGGGGGCCGCAGCGTGCCGGCGGCCAGCGCGCTCACGCAGAGGCCGAGCATCACCGGTGTGGCCACGCTCGCGCTGGCGAAGAGGCGGCCCCAGTGCTGGCTCGCACCGGCCGCGCCCTCGGGCGCCCCGCCGTGGCCGTAGTGGCTGCGGAAGGTGAAGGCCGAGCCGCGCAGCACGATGCCGACCAGCATGAGCGAGAGCGGGATGTGCAATCCGATCGTGAGCCGCGCGAACGCTACCGGGAAGCAGGTGAACAGGACCACGATCACGAGGATCAGCCAGACGTGGTTGGCCTCCCAGATCGGGCCGATGGCCTCCGCGATCAGCGCGCGCTGTTCCCGCTTGCGCGGGCCGGAGGCGAGCAGGTCCCAGACGCCGCCGCCGAAGTCCGCGCCGCCCAGCAGCACGTAGGCGGTGAGCGCCACCAGCGCGATCCCGGCCACCAGCTCGGCGGGGCCGATGTCGGCCATCACGCCGGGTCCTCGTCCGTGACCTGCGGGCTCCTGAGCACCTGCTGGTAGAGGAGCCAGGCCACCGCGACGCCGAGCGCGCAGTAGAGTGCGGTGAACACGAGGAAGGGCACCACGAGCCCGGGCATGGGCGTGACCGCGTCCGCGGTGCGCATGAGGCCGTGGATGATCCACGGCTGCCGGCCGACCTCGGTGACGATCCAGCCCGCCTCGGTGCAGATGAAGCCCATGGGCGCGGCCAGCACGAGGGCGCGCAGCAGCCAGCGGTGCCGCGAGAGATCGTGCCGGCGCCACATCAGCCAGAGGGCGACCGCGCTCACCAGGGCCAGGTAGGAGCCGAGCCCCACCATCACCTGGAAGGCCACGTGCACGATGGCCACCGGCGGCCAGTGCTCGCGCGGAAACGCCTCGAGCCCCTTCACCTCCGCGCGGGGGTCCGCGAAGGCCAGGAAGGACAGAGCGTAGGGGATCTCGATCGCGTAGCGCGTCTCTCCGGCCGCCTCGTCGGGCCAGCCGCCGATCCGCAGCGGCGCCCCCCGCTCGGTCTTGAAGTGGCCCTCCATGGCGGCGAGCTTGACCGGCTGCCAGTGCGCGACGAACTTGGCGCTCAGATCGCCGGAGATGGGCTGGAGCAGGGCCGCGGGCGCGCCGATCAGCAGGGCCACCGAGAGCGCGCGGCGGTGGAAGGCATTACGCGGGTGCCGCAGCAGCGGCCAGGCGTGGATGCCGGCCACCACGAGCCCGGTGGAGGCGTAGGCGGCCAGCGTCATGTGGAGCACCTGCGGGAGCGCGGCGGGGGTCAGCATGGCCGCGATGGGGTCGATGTCCACCGCGCGCCCGTCCACCCAGCGGATGCCGGTGGGCGCGTTCATCCACGCATTGGCGATGACCACGAAGACCCCCGAGAGCATGCCGCTGACCGCCACCGCCCAGCCCGCGGCCAGGTGGGCCCGCCGCGAGATGCGGTCCCAGCCGTAGAGGTAGATGCCGAGGAAGACCGCCTCGGTGAAGAACGCGAAGCCCTCGAGCGAGAAGGGCATGCCGATGACCGGGCCCGCGTGCTCCATGAAGGTGGGCCAGAGCAGCCCCAGCTCGAAGCTCAGCACCGTCCCGGAGACGGCTCCCACCGCGAAGAGGATCGCGGTGCCCTTGGCCCAGCGGTGCGCAAGATCGAGATAGATGCGGTCGCCGGTGCGCAGCCACCGCCGCTCGGCCAGCACCATGAGCACGGGCATGGCGATGCCCACCATCGCGAAGATGATGTGGAAGCCGAGCGACATGGCCATCTGCGAGCGGGCGGCGAGGAGGTCGGTCATG
>CAMLFJ010000219.1 GCA_946479205.1 uncultured bacterium
AGACCTGGAAGGACATGCTGAACCCCATCCACAAGGACGGCATGAGCGCCAAGCTGTCCACCTCCGGGATGCAGCACATGCAGTGGTACATGCTCCGCAAGCTCTACGGCGCGGACTTCTGGCAGGAGTTCGGCAAGCTCCGCCCCCGCGGCTTCGACGCGCGGGCCCAGCTCTTCGACCGGCTCGCCAAGGGCGACGACCGCATCTGCGGGCTGGCGGAGTACGCGGGCTACACGCTCTTCAAGGAGAAGGGCGCGGACATCGAGTTCGTGGCGCCGCCGGACGGGCTGCCCGCCACCCCGGCCCTCATCGGGGTCGCGAACAAGGCACCGCATCCGGAAGCGGCCAAGCTCTTCGTGGACTGGGCCCTCTCCAACCGCGGCCAGACCGTGAACCAGACCAACGCCCTGCTCATCTACGGCTCGGTGAAGAACGACGCGCCCGCGATGGCGACGGGCAAGAAGCTGACCGACTTCAAGCTGCTCTTCCCCACCGACTGGGCCGACTTCCAGGCCAGCCATTCCGTCTTCGTGAAGGAGTGGAACGCGCTGATGGGGCTCTAGAGGAGCCGCCGCGGTGGCGCGCCTCGTCAGCCTCGCGGTCGGGGGCGCCGCCGCGGTCCTCGTCCTCTACCCCATCTTCTTCCTGCTCCAGGCCTCCCTCAGCGTGGGCGACCCGCAGGCGCGCCCGCCCGAGGCCTACGGGCTCGACAACTTCGCCGATCTCCCGCGCTACAGCCATATCTTCGCCAACACCGTGACGGTGGCGGTGGCGGCCACCGTGATGGCCGTCCTCTTCGGCTTCGTCATGGCCTGGATCCTCTCTCGCACCAACGTCCCCGGGCGCGCGGCGCTCGAGCAGCTGATGGCGCTCCCCTACTACGTCACGCCGCTCATGGGCGCGCTCGCCTGGAGCCTGATCGGCTCGCCCAGCGGTGGCTTCCTGAATCAGGTCTGGCGAGCCCTGGGTGGCAACGGACACCTGATCGACATGACCACGCCGTACGGCATCGCCTGGGTCATGGCCCTCTTCGAGGGCTCGGTGGCCTTCGTCATGATCGGGGCGGTCATGAAGTCCATGGATCCCGCGCTGGAGGAGGCCTCCCAGGTGCTCGGCGCGGGCCGGCTGCGCACCATGCTGCGCATCACGCTGCCGCTCGTGCTGCCCGGCGTGCTCGGCGCGGCCATCTTCGTCTTCGCGGAGATGCTGGGCTCCTTCTCGGCCGCGCTGGTGCTGGGGCTGCCCAACCGGTTCTACGTCGTGACCACCGCCATGTACCAGCTCGTCTCCCAGTACCCGCCGCAGTTCCCCCGCGCCGCCGCCATGGGGGTCTCGCTCTTCGCGGTGATGTTCGCGATGGTCTACGTCTACCGGCGGGTGGTGAGCCGGGGCAACTACGTGACGATCACCGGCAAGGCGTTCCGCCCGCGCGTGATGAGCGTGGGCCGCCTGCGCTGGGCGCTCCTCGCGGTCTGCGCGGCCTATCTGGGCGTGGCGGTGATCCTGCCCGTCCTCGCCCTGCTCTACGCCTCCATCCAGCGGCTCGCCACCGCCTTCCCCAAGGCCGGCAACTTCACGCTGGAGAATTACCGGACCGCGCTGTCGCTCGACGCGGTGCGCTCCGCGCTCTGGAACAGCCTGCTCCTCGGCGTGGGCACCGCCAGCCTCGGCGTGCTGATCATGGGGTTCCTCGCGTGGATGATCTACCGCTCCCGCCTGCCCGGCGTCGGCGCCATCGAGTACGTGCTGATGTTCCCGCAGGCGGTGCCACGGCTGGTCTTCGCCTTCGGGATGCTGTGGGCGTGGCTGATCTTCCCCATCCCGGTGTACGGGACGCTCTGGCTTCTCCTCATCGCCTATCTCACCGTGTTCCTGCCGCTGGGCCTGCGCACGATCTCGGGCGTCATTCTCCAGATCGACCGCTCGCTGGAGGAAAGCGCCCAGATGTGCGGGGCGTCGTGGAGCTACCGGCTGCGCACCGTGACCATGCCGCTGCTCCGCCCCGGCCTCATCGCGGCCTGGCTGCTGCTCTTCATCGCCAGCGTGCGGGAGCTGGGCGCGTCCATCTTGTTGATGGGACCGCATTCCAAGGTCATCACCCCCGCCATCGTCGAGTCGTGGTTCTCCACCAGCACCGAGCTGACCGCCGCGATGGCGCTGCTGCAGACGCTGGCGGTCGCCATCGCGCTGGTGCTCCTCTTCACGGTGGCCCGCCGCGCGATTCAGCACCCGGGGGAGGGCGCGTGAGCGCGCCGGTGGTGGGTTCGGGGCGCAAGGCGTCCATCGAGGTGCGCGACCTGGTCGTCCGCTACGGCAAGGTCCTGGCGGTGCGGGGCGTCTCCTTCACCGTGGCGGCGGGCGAGCACCTCACCCTGCTGGGGCCGTCCGGGTGCGGCAAGACCACCACGCTCAGGGCCATCGCCGGGCTCGAGCAGCCCGAGTCGGGCGAGATCCGCATCGACGGCAGCCCGGTCTTCTCGTCGTCCCCGCGGGTGCAGGTGCCGCCCGAGAAGCGCGGGCTCTCCATGGTCTTCCAGTCCTACGCGATCTGGCCGCACATGACCGTGTTCGACAACGTGGCCTACGGGCTCCGCGTGCGGAAGCTGCCCGCCACCGAGATCGCGGAGCGGGTGCGCGGCGCGCTCGAGCTGGTGCAGATGGGCGACCTGGCCGCGCGGAGCGCGTCGAAGCTCTCCGGCGGCCAGCAGCAGCGGGTGGCCCTGGCCCGCGCCTTCGTCTTCTCGCCCTCGGTGCTCCTCTTCGACGAGCCGCTGAGCAACCTCGACGCCAAGCTCCGCGCCGAGATGCGGCTCGAGATCAAGGAGCTGCAGCGCCGCCTGGACATCACGTCGGTCTACGTGACGCACGACCTGGAAGAGGCGCTGGCCATCTCCGATCGCATCGTGGTCATGCGCGACGGGGTGATCGAGCAGATGGGCACGCCGAACGAGATCTACGACCTGCCCCGCAACACCTTCGTCGCCGACTTCGTGGGCTCCGCCAACCTGATCCGGGGCCGCCACCGGCCCGACCTCGAGCGCGACGGCCTGGTGGCGCTCGAGACCGCCGCCGGTGACATCGTCCACGGGACCGCCTTCGGGCGGCGCGTGGGTACGGAGGCGCTGCTCTCGATCCGGACCGTCCACGTGCGGCTCTCGCGAGCACGTCCGGCCGGCGCCCTGAACGTGTGGCCCGCCACCGTGCGGCGCCGCGTGTTCCAGGGCGACTTCACCCAGTACCACGTGGACTGGAGCGGCCGCTCCCTCGTGATCCGCGAGGTCGCGACGGACCCGGTGGCCGAGGGCGAGACCGTCTTCCTCGTCGTCGAGCCGCGTCACTGCGTCCTGCTGGAGGACTAGCCATGGTCAAGGCGCTCTCGTACTTCCGCCGCCGTCCCGAGCTCACCGTCGAGGCCTTCCAGGACTACTGGCGGTCGAAGCACCCCGAGGTGGTGACCCGCCTGCCCGGGATCCGCGGCTATGTGCAGTCCCACACCCTCACCGAAGGCTACCGGAAGGGCCGGCCGCTCTATGACGGCATCGCCGAGGTGTGGTTCGAGGACACCGCGGCGATGCGCGCCCTCGCGGGCACCCCCGCGATGCGGGCGGTCGAGGCCGACGAGGCGAAGTTCATCGACCGCTCGACCATGGGGCTCCTCATCGTGGAGGACCACGTCGTCAAGGGCGCCCCGGCCCCCGCGGGCGGCGTGAAGAACGTGGAGTTCGTCACTCGCCGGCCCGGGATGGACGTGGACGCCTTCCAGCGCTACTGGCGCGAGACCCACGGGCCGCTCGCCGCCACCATCCCGGTGATCCGGCGCTACGTGCAGAGCCACGTGCGACGGTCGGCCTACGAGGGCGGCCGTCGCCCCGCCTGGGACGGCGTGGCCATCACGTGGTTCGACGACACCGCCGCGATGCGCGCCTCCGCGGCCAGCCCCGAGTACACGCGCGTCCGGGCCGACGAGCCGAACTTCGTCGCGCCCGACCTGCCGTTCGTCATCACCCGCGAGCACGTGATCGTCGCGCCCTGACCTCCTCGTCTTGACCCTTCCGTGAGCGTCGTCTATGCTCGCGCCACGATGCGGCTCCCCGGAAAAGTCGCGGTGATCACGGGCGGCGCCGCGGGCATCGGCTTCGCCTACGCGAAGCGGTTCCTCGCCGAGGGCGCGCGCGTGGTGGTGGCCGACGTCGCCGACCCGGCCGCCGCGGTGGACAACCTCGACGCGGCCGGGCGTGCCCTCGGGGTGCGCGCCGACGTGAGCGACGCGGGCTCCGTCCGCGCCATGGTCGAGGCCGCCCTGGCCCGCTTCGGCCGCGTCGACGTGCTCGTCAACAACGCGGCCGTCTTCGCCACCCTCAAGCCCCAGCCCTTCGACGAGATCCCGGAAGCGGAATGGGACCGCGTGATGGCGGTCAACGTCAAGGGCGTCTGGAACTGCGCGCGCGCGGTGGTCCCCGCGATGCGCGCGCAGGGCGGCGGGCGCATCGTCAACGTGGCCTCCGCCATCGTCGCCAAGGGCACCGCGCTGCTCATGCACTACGTGACGTCCAAGGGCGCGGTGGTGGCGATGACCCGCGCGCTGGCCCGCGAGCTCGGACCCGACCGGATCACCGTCAACGCGGTGGCGCCCGGCCTCATCCTGAGCGACACCGTGCAGGCCAACCCCGACATCACCGCCTTCCAGGAGACCGCGATCATGCAGGCGCGGTCCCTGAAGCGGGACGCCTTCCCCGACGACGTGGAGGGCACGGTGGTCTTCCTGGCCTCCGACGACAGCGCCTTCATGAGCGGCCAGACCCTCATCGTGGACGGCGGCTCGGTCTTCTCCACGCTCTAGGCCATGGGTTCCGTCCCCGTCATCGACCTGGCGCCCGCGCGCGCCGGCACCCGCGCGGACCGCCTGGCGGTCGCTCACCTCATCGACGCCGCCTGCCGCGAGATCGGCTTCTTCGCCATCACCGGCCACGGGATCCCCGACGCCCTGGTGGAGGACCTCCGCGACCGCGCCCACGCCTTCTTCGCGCGACCGCTCGCGGCCAAGCTCGCCGCCCGGCACCCGGTGCCCGGCACCAACCGCGGCTATCACCCGGTGGCCGGCGAGACGCTGGCCTCCGCCAACGACGTGGTGGCGCCGCCCGATCTGAAGGAGTTCTTCCACGTGGGTCCCGTCGACGTCTCGGCCGACACCTACTACACGGGACCCGAGGGCCGGCGCCACTTCGAGCCCAACATCTGGCCCGCCGCGCCGGCCGGCTTCGAGCGCGCCGCCTCGACGTACTACCGGGCCATGGCCGGGCTGGTCGTCTCGCTCATGCGGCTCGCCGCCCTCGCCCTCGACGTCGACGAAGGCTTCTTCGACGACAAGGTGGATCGCTCCATTGGCACCATGCGGCTCAACTACTACCCCGCCCAGGCCGCGCCGCCCGAGCCCGGCCAGCTCCGCGCCAGCGCTCACACCGACTACGGGGGCTTCACGATCCTGAGCGGCGAGGACGTGCCCGGCGGCCTCCAGGTGCGCACGCGGGACGAGCGCTGGGTCGACGTGCCGACCTCCCCCACCACCTTCGTGGTGAACATCGGCGACCTGCTCATGCGCTGGACCAACGACCGCTGGCTCTCGAACCTGCACCGCGTGGTGAACCCACCGGCCAGCGGCGCGGCCGGCGCGGCGCGCCTGTCCATCGCCTTCTTCAACCACCCGAACTACGATGCCTTGATCGAGTGCCTGCCCTCGCAGGGCGCCGCACGCCACGCCCCGGTCCGCTCGGGCGAGTACCGCGACGTGAAGTACGCCAAGACCGGCTTCACCGCCGCCCGGACCGGGTGACCGCGACCCCACTCTCGCCGCGGGCGGCCGTGGCCGTCGGTACGGCCGTCAGCGGGATGGGCGTCCTCATCGTGCTCCTGGCCGTGGGCATCATCCCCGGCGCCGAGGCCTCGCTCGAAGCGCCCCGCTGGATGGTCGCCACCGCCGGCCTGGCATTCGTGCTCGCCGGTGCCGCGGTGATCGTGGGCTACGCGGTGGCGGGCGGCGCCGCCCCCGACGGCGACCTGCCGCCGGGCACGCCGCGGTGGGTGCGGGTCACCCAGTCTCTGCTCGGCCTCGGGATCATCGTCTCGCTCGCCGCGG
>CAMLFJ010000220.1 GCA_946479205.1 uncultured bacterium
GCGACCTGCCGGTCCAGGTGCTGGCCAACACCTTCCTGGGGCTCGCGCGGTTCGGGCTGGGCGACTACGGCCAGGCGATGGAGCTGGCGCGCCGCAACGTGGGCCGGCTCGAGGGCGATCTCGTGCGCGAGCGCTTCGGCATGGCCATGCTGCCCGCCGTCTACTCGCGCACCGTGCTCGTGTGGTGCCTGGCCGAGCGCGGCGAATTCGACGAGGGGATCGCGGTCGGCACCGACGCGATCCAGATCGCCGAGGCCGCCGAGCACCCGTTCAGCATCGTGTTCGCGCGGCTCGGGCTCGGCACGCTCCACCTGCGCCGGGGCGACCACCCGGGGGCGATCGGCGAGCTCGAGGCCGGGCTCGCGGTGTGCCGCAGCGCCGAGACCCGGGGCGGTTTCCTCAACGTGGCGGCGGCGCTCACCTCCAGTTACGTGCTGTCGGGCCGGACGGACGATGCCCACCGGCTGCTCCAGGAGGCGGTGGAGCACGCGGTGGCGATGGGCGACCCGTTCGGCCACTGGCTGCGAACCGGAGGGCTCGCCGAGATCTACCTCGCCTCCGGACGGGCCGCCGACGCGCTGGCCCTGGCCCGCCGCGGACACCAGCTCACCCAGTTCGTGAGGAGTCGGGGCATCGAGGGCTGGGCCCTGCGGCTGGTCGGCGAGGTGGAGGCGAGCCAGCCGTCCCCGCTCGTCACCGAGGCCGAGGCCACGTACCGGCAGGCGCTCGCGCGGGCCGAGGAGCTGGGGATGCGTCCGCTCCAGGGACGGTGCCGGCTCGGGCTCGGGCTCCTCCTCCGCGCCGCCGGGCGTCGGGAGGAGGCGGAGGCGGACCTCCGGGCCGCGGCCGAGACGTTCCGGGCGCTGGCGATGCCGTACTGGCTCGCGCGGGCGGAGGCCGAGCTCATCGCGCGCCCGTCCCGCTGACCGTCTTGCGGTGCCCTCCGTCGCGTGATAGCGTCCCCGCCGGGTAGCGTCTCTCCCCTGCACGTCCAGCAAGGAGGCCCACGTCATGACGGGCAATATCCGGGGCGGCCAAGCGAAGCTGATCATCAAGAAGAAGACCATCAACTTCCCGCCCCAGAAGATCGAGAAGGAGAGCGAGCTCGACGCGCAGACGCCCAAGCCCGACCACGCGATACAGCTCAAGCTGGGGCTCCGCATCAAGCAGGCGCAGCAGATCGAGGCGCTCGAGTTGCGTCCGGCCGGCGGCGGCCTCATGGCGGTCCATCCCCAGCCCGCGAATGATCCCATCGCCCAGGACCTGGCCGCGACGCTCGGGCTGGCCGCCGACGAGAAGTGGGCGACCTTCCTCGCGGACTACGATCCCGCGTTCGGCACCAAGTTCAACTCGACGCTGCGGGTGAGCCCCTTCTCCGTCCACGACAACGGCTTCCAGGTCGTGACGGTCGCGTTCACCCACGCCAACCGGACGTTCGCGAACGACAACTACCTCTTCGGGCTCAGCATCCTGCCCGGCAAGAACAACGCGGCGCTCCAGCTGCCGCTCAGCGGCTCGGCGCAGTCGGCCAAGAAGCCGGCGAAGAAACCGGTGAAGAAGGCGAAGACCTCCAAGAAGGCCAAGGCGGTGCGGAAGCCGAAGAAGGCGAAGGGCCCGAAGCGACGCCGCCGCTAGACCCGCAGGTCCCGCTCCACCGGGGCGGCCGCGTCACGCGGGATCCCGCCTCGGGTGCGCTCCGGAGCTGGTTCGACCCGGGCGTCGTCCCGCTGGTGACCGGGCCGTTCGCCCCGCGCGAGCTCGCGCGACAGGTCTGTGAGCGTAGCGCCGGGCTGTTCCGCTGGGCCTCGAGCCTTCCCGACCTCCGCGACGCCGAGCTCGTGCAGGCCCCCCACGGCTGGTCGGCCCGCCTGCTCCAGGAATTCAAGGGCCTCCCGGTCGACGTGAGCGAGGTCGTCGTGAACATCACGAGCGACGGCCGCGTGCAGTCTGTCTACAACCAGTACCACTACGACGTCCCGCCCGATCTCGATCCGGCGCGGATCCAGATCGGCCCGGTCGAGGCCCGGCGGCTGGTGGCCCGCCTCGCCGCCGCGTGCGCGCATCGCGAGATCGGCCCGCCGGTGCTGATCGTCCATCGCTACGCTCCGCGCGCGCCCAAGGACCCGCCCCCGCGCGGCCGCCCCGCGCGGCGCCGCCGGCCGAGCGCGCGGGCCCGGCTCCTGCTGGCGGTGAAGGCCGCCCTCGCGGACGGTCGGCGGAGCAGACCGCGCGAGGGCACGCACGTGCTGGCCTGGGACGTGAGGCTCACGACCAGCCGGCCACCCCAGAGCTGGCGGTTCCTGGTGGACGCGATGTCCGGTGCGCTCCTCGAGGCGCGTGACCTCGCGGCCTACGCGCGTCCGCGGGGCAAGGTGTTCGATCCGAATCCCATCGTGACCGCCGGCGACATGACCCTGTCCTCCCACACCGCGGCCGCGAAGCTGAACGCGCAGCAGGTCAGCGTGGACCTGGAGCGGCTGGATCCCGCGCCCGCCGACGGGCGGCTGCGGCTCGACGGGGCGTGGGTACACATCGTCAACATGGAAGCTCCGGATCCGACCGAGCCCAGCAGCGCGAGCGGAAGCTTTTCCTTCAGCAGCACCAGTTCGAGCTTCCTCGACGTGATGGTGTACTTCCACATCGATCGCTTCCAGCAGTACATCCAGACCGACCTCGCGCTGCCCGGGATCGGCAACTCCTCGGTGGCGGTGGACCCCCAGCTCAGCACCAGCGACGGCTCCAACACGACCGGCCTCGGGATCGGGTTCGGGGAGGACGCGCTGCCCGACGCCTCCGACGCGATGATCATTCTCCACGAGTACGGCCACTTCCTGCAGGGCAGCGTGCTCGTGGGCTCTTCGGACGGCAACTTCCCGAGCGGGATCAGCGAGGGCTTCGCGGACTTTCTCGCCGCGGTCTACTACGACGACAAGCACGCCAAGCCGGAGAAGACGCGCGGGATCATGTTCTCGTGGAACGCGAACGCCGCGGACATGGGCGGGGGCCGGCGCTACGACATGAAGGTGCCGAACGAGCTGGCGTGGAGCCAGGGCGGCGGCTACGACAAGGGCTCGCTCTGGTGCGCCACCACGTTCGAGCTCTACCGCAAGCTCGGCGGCGACTCGACCGACGCGGACCGGAAGACGGCCGCCCGGGACCTCGCGATCCGGCTGCACCTCCTCGGCTACGCGCACGTGCCGAAGGAGGACGCGAGCATCACGGAGATGGCGCAGGCGATCGAGGCCGCCGACTGGAACCTGGGCGGATGGCGGTACCCGAACGGCCTGCATCGCAAGGTCATCCAGGAGGTCTTCACCGGCCGGTGCGTCACGGGCTACGCGGCGCCCGCGGTGGACGTCTACGTCGACGACGGCCGCGCCGGCCGGTACGGCACCGCGGACGGCCACGATGACTTCGAGGCGGTGCTGTGGAAGGAGCGCCACGGCGACGCCCCCGACGTCTGGGTGCGGACGGTCGCGACGCCCGGCACGCCCGCGGACCACATCGGCGCCGTGCCCGCGGGGACGCCCGCGTTCGTGTTCACACGGGTTAAGAACCGCGGGGCCACCGCGTCCGGGCCGATCACGGTCCGGGCGTTCTTCCTGAGCGGGCCGGGGAGCGCCCGCCGCTGGCCCGCGGACTGGACCGAGCTACCCGCGCCGCCCGGGCCCATGCCCGGAACCGTCGCGGCCGGGGGCGGCGCGGGCGTGATCGTCGGCCCGTTTCCCTGGACCCCGGCGCGCGCGGGCAAGCACGCGCTGCTGATCGTGGTCGAGAGCGGGGAGGATCGGGCGGTGACCCAGGACCTGCCCGCGGGCGCCCAGGTGGCCTGGATGGACCTGGTGCCCTTCGACAACAATCTGGCGGTGCGGGAGGTGCGGGCTACGCCGGCGTGATGACGGTCTTCGCGCCACGCCCGGCGGTGGCGTGGGCGAAGGCTTCCTCGATCTTGGCGAGCGGGAACTTCGCGCCGATCAGGCGCTTCACGCCGAGCTTCGGCAGCAGCGCGAGCGCCCGCCGGAAGGCGGTGCCGCGGCCGTAGGCGCCGTGGATGCGGATCTCGCGGAAGTGGATGTCGAAGAGATCCATCGGCATGCGGCTGCCCTTCGGGTTGACCCCCACCAGCTGGAGCACGCCGGTCGGCTTCACCATCGCGAAGGCCTCCCCGACCAGCTCCGGCTTGCCCACCGCCTCGCAGACCACCTCCGCGCCGCGCCCCCCGGTCAGCGCCATCACGCGATCGTGCAGGCTCTCGCGCGTCGGATCCACCACCACGCGCGCGCCGAGCTTGCGCGCGATCTGCCGCCGCTCCTCGAGCGGATCGGACAGGACGAGACGCGCGGCGCCCCGCCGACGGGCGATCGCCATGGTGAGGAGCCCCATGATGCCGCCGCCCATCACCACCACCGTCGCGTTGCGCGGCATCGTGAACATCTCGAGCCCGGAGAGGCAGCAGGACGCGGGCTCGGCCAGCGCGGCGGTGACCGGATCGAGCCCCTTCGGCAACGGGTGCACGCAGTCGAGCGGCAGCGCCGCGCGCTCGGCGAAGCCGCCCACCCGGGTGGCCTTGGCGCACTGGCTGATGCGGCCGTTCCGGCAGTGCAGGCACGTGCCGCACCCGAAGCTCGGCTCGCAGGCGACGGTCCGACCGATGAGTCGACGGCTCACGCCGCGACCGACCTCGCGCACCACCCCCGAGTACTCGTGGCCCATGACCATGGGCGGCGTCCACGGGAAGAGGCCCTGGGTCGCGTGCACGTCGGTGCCGCAGATGCCCGCCGCGATCACCTCCACCACCACCTGCCCCGGTCCCGCGACGGGATCGGGCACCTCGTCGAGGGTGAAGCGGGTGCCGCCGCGCCAGGTCGCGACCTTCACGGGCGGGAGGCGGCGGCGTGCTTCGAGAACTGCGGCATCACCTGCGTGGCCAGGAGCTCCATCGAGCGGCGCCACAGGGCGGGCTGGTCCCAGTCGTGCCCGCCCATCAGGAGCGTGCCGAAGGGGCCGGTCTCCTCGCGCAGGGCCACGAGCTGCTCGACCACCCGCTTGGGGCTGCCCGCGATGACGAGCGCCCGCTTGATCATGTCCTCGGTCACGTCCTCGTCGGGAATGAGGAGGTCGGGCTTGAGCATGAAGAGCGCCTTGCGCCCCTTCGAGAAGCTGTGGTGGAAGAAGTGGTAGTAGAAGGAGAGCCCGTTGTCGGGATCCGCCAGGTACTCCTCGGCCTGGGCGTCGCTCTCGGTGACGAGCACGCTGCGAGAGACACGCCAGATGCTCGGATCCGGCCGGCGCCCCACCCGCTCGCAGCCCTCGACGTACTTCTCCCAGTGCCCGCGCAGGTAGCGGCGGTGGAAGAACTGGCCGGAAATCGGGATCCAGCCGCGCTCGCCCGCGGTGATCGCGCTGCTGGAATTGGGGGTGAGCAGGGAGAGCGCGATCGGAGGGTGCGGCCGTTGATAGGGCCGCGGCACGGTCCCGACCTTGAACTCGGGCCAGATCCCGTTCTTGAGCGAGATCTTCCAGAAGCGCCCGTCGATCTCGTAGGGCGGGTCCTGGGCCCAGAGCTTGAGCACGGTCTCGATGGACTCGATGACCATCTGCGGCCGCAGCTCGGCCTGCCCCACGTCGAACATCTCCAGATCGCTGACGAGGCCGCCGGGCCCGATGCCCATGATGAACCGGCCCTTGCAGAGCTGGTCGAACATGGCCGCGTGGGCGGCCACCGTGGCCGGGTGGAGCTGGGGCAGGTTGATGACCCCGGTGCCGAAGCGGATCTGGGTGGTACGGGGAATCAGGGTGGCGAAGAAGATGAGGGGCGAGGTGATGCGCTCGCTCCACGACGAGAAATGCTCGCCCACGAAGGCCTCGGTGAAGCCGAGCCGGTCGGCCAGGACGATCGCCTCCTGATCCTCCTCGAGGATGGTGGCGTAGTCCCGATCCGGATGGTGGAACGGCATGGTGAACATGCCGAGCTTGACCGTCATCGAGGCCTCCGTGGGCGCACGAAAATGTCTCCGATTACTTCTTGGCGCCCAGCTTCGTCTCCAGCAGGAGCTTGACCTCGGCGGCGGCGGCGCGCCAGAGCGCCCCACCCGGCTTGTCGTACTCGGCCTG
>CAMLFJ010000221.1 GCA_946479205.1 uncultured bacterium
AATGGCCGCGCCACCCTCGCCGACTTCACCGACGAGGCGGTGCGCGACGAGACGCGGCTCGGGGTGGCCGGCAAGGTCTACTACGATATCGACCCGACCATCGACTACCCGCGGCACTTCATCGGACACGTGGCGCTGCGCCTGACCGACGGGCGCGTGCTGGAGGAGCGGCAGGATCACCCGCGCGGGGGGCCCGATGCCCCGATGACGCGTGAGGAGCTCACCGACAAGTTCCGCGCCAACGCGGCGGAGGCCATTCCCGCCGCGCAGGCCTCGCGCGTGGTCGCGCTCGTGGACGCGCTCGCCGCGCAGCCGCGGCTCGCGCCCCTGATGGACGCCCTCACCGCCTAGAGGAGTCGTGATGAGACATCACCCCCGCGCGCTCGTCCTGCTGGTCTCGGCCCTGATCGCCTCCGCGGCCCCCGCCGCCGCGCAGGACGCGCGGCTCGAGGCCGCCCGCAAGGAGGGCAAGGTCGTCTGGTACACCTCGCTCGCGCTCACGAGCTCGGAGAAGGTGGCCAAGCTCTTCGAGACCGCGTACCCGGGCGTGAAGGTCGAGGTGCAGCGCACCGGCTCGCAGCGGATCCTGCAGCGGATGATGCAGGAGCTCCAGGCCAATATCAAAAACGTGGACGTAGTCCACACCTCCGACGCCGGCCACTACGTGCTGCTGAAGGAGAAACAGCTTCTGATGCGCTACACCCCGGCCGGGGTCGACCGCTTCGCGTCCGGCTTCAAGGACCGGGACGGCTTTCACTACGGCCTGCGCGCCACCGTCAACGTCATCGCCTACAACACCCAGAAGGTCAGCGCCGCGGAGGCCCCGCGCACCTGGAAGGACCTGCTCGATCCGAAGTGGCGCGGGAAGCTCGTCACCGCGCACCCCGGCTACAGCGGGGTGATCGCGACCCACGTCCTGGCCCTCGTGCACCTGCACGGCTGGGACTACTTCAAGGCGCTCGCCCAGAACAAGCCGATGCTCGTGCAGTCGGCGGTGGATCCGGGCGGCATCGTGGCCTCCGGGGAGCGGCCGGTCGCGGCCAACGGCGGCGATTACACCTTCTACCAGCTCAAGAAGAAGGGCAATCCGGTGGAGATCGTCTTCCCGAAGGAGGGCGTGCCGCTGGTGGTCTCCCCGAGCGCGATCACGAGCTTCGCCCCGCATCCCAACGCGGCCCGGCTCTTCACCGACTTCATCTTCTCTCGGGAGATCCAGCAGGTCCTCGCCGACACCGAGGGCCTCTACACCGGCCACCCGGAGGTGAAGTACCCCGCCGACCGGCCGAAGCTCGGGGATCTCAAGCTCCTGCCGGTGGACCCGGAGGAGCTCGAGAAGCGCAACGAGGAGATCAAGTCGCGCTTCGTGGAGTTCTTCGGCGCCTGACGCGCCCGCCCATGGCCGAGGTGTCCGCATCGCGCAGGCCCGGCCGCTTCGACGGGCTCGACCGCGCCGCCCCGGTCTGGCTGCTCGCCGCGGGCGCGCTGGTCATGCTGATCCTGCTGCCCATGGGCTGGCTCGCCTACATCAGCGTGACCGGCGCGCGGGGGTTCACCCTCGCCCACTACGCGCGCGTGCTCGGGGACCCGCCGCTGCAGAAGGCGCTCTGGAACACGGTGGTGCTCGCATTCTGGTCCGGCCTCGTCGCCCTCGCGATCGGCGCGCCCATGGCCTGGCTCTCCGCCCGTACCGACCTGCCGGGGCGCCGGATCATCCAGAGCCTGATCATGGCGTCGTTCGTGACGCCGCCGTTCCTGGGCGCCTTCGCGTGGGTGATGCTCGCCGGCCCCAACGCGGGCTATCTCAACCAGCTCTACCGCGGCCTCACCGGCGCGGAGGAACCGCTGCTCAACATCTTCTCGATGCCGGGGCTCATCTTCGTGGTGGCGATCTACACGTTCCCGTACGTCTACATCATGATCGCCAACACCCTCGGCCTCATCGCGTCCGATCTGGAGGACGCCGCCGCCATCCTGGGCGCGGGCCGCCTCCAGGTGGCGCGCACGATCACGCTCCCGATGGTCCTGCCCGCGATCCTGAGCGGCTTCATCCTGGCCGTGCTGCAGGCCCTGGCCCTCTTCGGCTCCCCCGCGATCCTGGCCCTGCCCGCGGGCTTCCACACCGTGACCACCCAGATGTGGTCGTTCTTCCAGTACCCGCCCCGCGCCGAGCTGGCCGCCGCGTTCTCGATCCCGCTCCTGCTCGCGACCGCGCTCCTGCTGCTCGTCCAGAAGAAGCTGCTCGGGCGGCGCGGCTACGCCGCGGTCGGCGGCAAGGGCGGGCAGCGGCGTATCATCCGGCTCGGTCGCTGGCGACTTCCCGCGCTCGCGGGGTGCCTGGCCGTGCTGGCCGGCGCGGTGTTCCTGCCCTACGGCATCCTGCTGAAGACCGCGTTCGCCCGCGCGTGGGCCCAGCCCATGACGTCCGCGAACTTCACGCTCGAGAACTGGTCGTTCACCTTCCTGCACAGCGCGACCCAGGCCGCGATCATCAACACGCTGGAGCTCGGCATCCTCACCGCCTGCGTGGGCGCCGGGCTCGCCACCCTGCTCGCCTACGTGACCAACCGGAAGCTCGTGATGGGCCACCAGATGCTGGGCTTCCTCGCGGTGTCCCCGGTGGTGATCCCGGGCGTGGTGCTGGCGGTGGCCCTCTTCGTCGCCTACACCCGACCGCCCTTCCTGCTCTACGGCACGCTCTGGATCCTGTTCATCGCCTACCTCACCAAGGAGATGCCGGTCGGGTACTCGCAGGCCGACGCCACCATGCGGGGTATCCATCCCGAGCTGGAAGAAGCGGGCCGCATCCTGGGCGCGGGCCGGCTGCGCGTGCTGCGCGAGATCACCGCGCCGCTCGCCCGGAGCGGGATCATCGCCACGTGGTGCTTCGTCTTCATCGGGGTCATCCGCGAGCTGTCGGCCTCCATCATCCTGTTCTCCCCCAACACGAAGGTCATGTCGGTGGTGATCTTCGACCTGAAGGAAGAGGGCCAGTTCGGGGCCATCGCGGTGCTCGGCATCTTCATGCTCGTGATGACGTTCGCCATCGTGGCGGCCATGCAGGCCCTGCTCGGACGCGACGTCATGGGCGCGCGGTCCTCGAGCGGATCGGGCTGAGACGATGCCCGGGGTCGTCATCACCGGCCTCACCAAGCGCTTCGGCGACGTCGCGGCGGTGGCGGGCCTCGACCTCGAGGTGCGGCCCGGCGAGCTGGTCGCCCTGCTCGGCCCCTCCGGCTGCGGCAAGACGACGACCCTGCGGCTGGTGGCGGGCTTCATGGCGCCGGACGCGGGGGAGATCCGAGTGGGCGACCGCGTGCTGTCGTCCCCGGGCACCGTGATCCCGCCCGAGCGGCGGCGCATGGCCATGATCTTCCAGAGCTACGCGCTCTGGCCGCACATGACGGTCGCGCAGAACGTGGCCTACGGGCTCCGCTTCGCCAAGACGCCACGCGCCCAGCGGGAGGGCCAACCGGCGCGCGCCCAGCCGGACGCCAAAGTCGACGAGATCCTCCGCGCGGTGCAGCTCACCGGCTACGGCGCGCGCTATCCCGGCGAGCTGTCGGGCGGCCAGCAGCAGCGGGTGGCGGTGGCGCGCGCCCTGGTGGTGGAGCCCGAGATTCTGTTGCTGGACGAGCCGCTCTCCAATCTCGACGCGAGCCTCCGCGAGGAGATGCGCTTCGAGATCCGCCGGCTGCACGAGCGCTTCGGCATCACCACGCTCTACGTCACCCACGATCAGGCGGAGGCCATGGTCATCTCGGACCGGGCCGCGGTGATCCGCAACGGCCGGGTGGAGCAGATCGGCCCGCCGCACGAGCTGTTCGAGCGGCCGCGCACCCGCTTCGTCGCCGAGTTCATCGGCAAGACCAACCTGATCGACGCGGTGGCCGACGGCGCGGGCAGCGTCGCGAGGGGCCGCCTGCGCCTGCGGGTGGCGGCCGACGGCCTCACGCCCGGGGCGCCGGCGGTGGTGTCGATCCGGCCGCACGTGATCGCGCTCGGCCCGCGGGCCGAGGCGCCGGCATCAAGGCCGGGCACGAACGCGCTCACGGGGACCGTGCGGCGCGCGAGCTACCTGGGCGACACGGTGGATTATCAGGTCACCCTGGAGGACAGCGACGTCGTCCTGCGCGTCACCGGCCCGACCCCGGCGCGCGCCCGCGCGGGCGATCCGGTCTCGGTGATGGTTGCGGCCGAGGCCTGCGTGCTATTGCCGGCCGACGACTGACCGACCCGCCCCCTCACCCGCCCGCCCCCTCACCCTGCCCTCTCCCCCTCACGGGGGGAGAGGGGGTGGGCGGGCTACAATCCGCCCCAGACCTCGTGGGCCAGCTCGACGCAGAGCGCGAGCTTGGCCTTCTGGTGCTCGACGGTGACCGCGTTGCCCTCGAGCGTCGAGGAGAAGCCGCACTGCGGGCTCACCCCGAGCTGCTCGAGCGCGATGTACTTCGAAGCCTCGTCGAGGCGGCGGCGCAGATCCGCCGGTTGCTCCAGCGCGGGCGACTTGCTGGTCACGAGGCCCAGCACCACCCGCACGTGCTTGGGGACGTGGCGCAGCGGCGAGAAGTCGCCGGAGCGCGCGTCGTCGAACTCGAGGAAGAAGCCGTCGTAGGGCATCTGGTTGAAGATGGCCTCCGCCACCTTCTCGTAGCCGCCCTGGGCGCGCCAGCTCGAGCGGAAGTTGCCGCGGCAGAGATGCGTGCAGACCACCAGGTCCTTCGGCCGGTCGCGCAGGGTGGCCTGGATCATCTTCACGGACAGCGCGAGCACCTCGTCGGGATCCTCGCCGCGGGCCCGGCCCTGCGCGCGCATGTCCTCGTCGCAGAGATAGGCCAGGCTCACGTCGTCGAGCTGGAGATACCGGCAGCCCGCCGCGTACAGATCCGCGATCTCGGCGCGGTAGGCGGCGGCGGTGTCCTCCACGAAGCGGTCGAGATCCGGGTAGACCGCGCGGTCGATGTTGGCGCGCCCCACCTGGGAGTAGAGCATGCAGGGCGACGGGATCGTCAGCTTGGCGGTGCGCGTGGTGGCCGATCGGAGAAAGCGAAACGCGTCCACGAAGATCGGCACGGGCCGGCCAACCCGCGAGGCGATGCGCAGGTCGGGCCGCGTGAAGTTCACGTCGCCCGCGCGGCCGTGGAAGGTCACCGGGAGCTGCCTGCCCTCGCTCGCGAGACCGCCCAGGCGGGTGAGGAAGTCCATGTGCCAGGACTTGCGGCGCAGCTCGCCGTCGGTGACGCCCAGGAGCCCGGTTTCTTCCTGCGCGTGCACCGCCTCGCGGATCGCCGCGTCCTCGGCGGCGGCCAGCTCGGCCGCGCTCGCCCGGCCCGCCTCGACCTCGAGGCGCAGCGCCTTGAGCGCGGGCGGCCGCAGCAGGCTGCCCACGTGGTCGGCCCGGAACGGGGGGCGGGGCGGCGCCATCCTAGTAGAGCCCCCGGCCGGCCGCGAAGACGCGGGTGAGGCCGAGCAGCGCGTCGGTGCTGGGGGTGGGCACGCCCACGCGCCGCCCGATCTCGCTCACCGCGGTGAGGAGCCCGTCGATCTCGAGCGGCTTGCCCGCCTCCACGTCCTGGAGCATGGAGGTCTTGAACGCGCCCAGCTTGCGCGTCACCGCGTTCCGGTCCTCCCCGCTCTGGTGAATCGGGCAGCCGATGCGGTCGCCGATGGCCGCCGCCTCCGCCATGATCGCGAGCGTGAAGCGGTCGAGCAGCGGATCGTCGAGGAGGCGGTCGCAGGTGGCGCCGGTCAGCGCGGACATCGGGTTCATGGTCATGTTGCCCCAGAGCTTGTACCACACGTCCGCCTGGATGCGCGGGCTGACCGTGGTCTCGAATCCGGCCGCGATCAGCCGACCGGCCAGCGCACGCACCCGGTCCGACTCTCCGCCGCGGGGCTCGCCGATGATCAGGCCGCGGCCGAAGCCGTGCTTCACGAGCCCGGGCTCGCGCACCGAGCAGGTCGCGTGCACCACGCAGCCGATCACGTGACGCGTCGGGATCGCGGCCGCGATGCGACCCTCGGGGTCCACCGCCCGCACCGCGGCGCCCTCGTGGGGCCCGCCGAGGCCGTGGAAGAACCACCACGGCACCCCGTTCATCGCGGTGAGCAC
>CAMLFJ010000222.1 GCA_946479205.1 uncultured bacterium
ACTACGTCTCGCACTCGCTCTCGCCCACCATCGAGCCGGTGGCCAACCTCTGCGCCTCCGGCGTCTTCGAGCGCTTCCCGCGCTTGCGCGTGGCCACCATCGAGGCGGGGATCGGCTGGATCGCGTGGTTCCTGGGCGCCATGGACGAGGCCTACCGGAAGCACCACTTCTGGGTGCGGCCGAAGCTCAAGCGGCTGCCGAGCGAGTACTACCGCGAGCACTGCTGGGCCTCGTTCCAGGAGGATCCGGCCGGCCTCGCCCTCGCCGAGCCCATGAACCTGGCCGACCGCTTCATGTGGGGCAACGACTACCCGCATCACGAGGGCACCTGGCCGCATTCGGCCGAGGCCATCGAGCGCACCATGGGTCACCTGTCGGAGACCGCGCGGGCGAACGTGCTCGGCCTCAACGCGGCACGCTTCTTCGGCTTCGAGGTGCCGGCGGGATCCGGGCTCGCGTGAGTCCGGGAACGATCCGCGCTCGTCACGTCGCGGCGACCGGGGCCCATCGCGCGGCCGGGCGCGTGATGGACATCCTGGAGCTGGTTGCCCGCACCCGCGGGGGGCTGGCGCTGCGCGAGCTCAGCGCGCAGCTCGAGGCGCCCAAGAGCAGCCTGCTCCCGCTGCTGCGCACCCTGACCGCGCGGGGCTACCTCGAGCAGGGCGCGCTCGGCGAGTACGGGCTCGGCCCGAAGGCGCTGGAGCTCGGGATGGGCTCGCTCGCCCATCGGGCGTGGCCCGAGATCGCGCGGCCCGTGCTGCGAGAGCTGATGCAGCGCACCGGGGAGACCGTCTTCCTGGGCGCCCTCGGCGGCGACGGCACCGCGGTGGTCTTCGTGGACAAGGTCGAGAGCGAGCAGGTCATCCGCTACGCCGCGGGGGTCGGTGACCGGCGGGCGCTGCACGCGACCTCGAGCGGGAAGGTGATCCTGGCCTTCCTGGCCGCGCCGGAGCGGGAGCGGATCCTTCGCGCGCTCCCGCTCAAGCGCTACACCGACCGCACCGTCACGAGCCTGCCCGCGCTGCGCGCCGCGCTCGACGAGGTTCGCCGCACCGGGGTCTGCGTGAACCTGGACGAGCTGGCGCTGGGGGCCGCGGGCATCGCGGCCCCGGTTTTCGGCCGCGACGGCCGCGTGGCCGGCGCCTGCGCGATCGGCGGGCCGACCGATCGCGTCCGCCCGCGGCTCAAGCCGCTCGCCGCGGAGGTGAAGGCCGCCGCGCGCGCCATCTCCGCGCTCCTGGGCCATCGCGACGAGCCCGCCGTCTCCCGGAAGGACCCGGCGTGATCACGAAGCCCGCGTAGCAAGACCTTCCGGCCCCCTCCTCGTTCCCGGTAAGCGTTACCGCGCCCACCCCGCTCGTCGCGTCCATCCGGCCGCGCAACCTCGTTTTTCCCTCTCGCGTGGACCTAGCACGCGACATGCTTCGGTCACTCCCGCAAAGGAGACCACCATGGACGCGATCCAGTTTCTCAAGCAGGAGCACCAGAAGGCCAAGAGTGCATTCGAGAAGCTGCTGGCGGCGGCGCCCGCGAAGCGCGGCGCGCTCTGGGACGAGCTCAAGCCCGAGCTCCGGGCCCACGAGAAGATCGAGGAGCAGTGCCTCTACGGGCCGATCGCTCGTGACGGCGCCGCGTCGGATCTGGCCCTGTCGGAATGGGTCTCCGACCGCCACCAGGACGAGGTGCGGGTCGAGGGGCTCATCAAGGAGACCGCGAGCCTCGATCCCGAGGACGGGCGCTGGCTCGCCACCGTGCGGCAGATCAAGGCCGCGCTCGAGAACCACATCCGGCAGGAAGAGCAGGACATCTTTCCGCGAATCGGCCAGATCTGGGATCGGTCACGCCTCGCGGACGCCGGTCAGGAGATGGAGCAGGGCAAGTCGGAGAAGGCGGGCCGCCGCGGGTAGACAATGCGCTGTGCGCGCTCCTCGCGGCCGGAGTCGCGGTGCTGGGCGATCGCTTTCACAAAGGGCGGGAGCGCGACTCCGTGATGCCCGCGAGGACCCCGATGAGCTCCTGGGGATCCACCGGTTTCTCCACGAAGACGTTGAAGCCCGCGGCCTCCGCGCGGGCCCGGTCCTGCACGCGCACGTAGGCGGTGAGGGCCACCGCGGGGGTCTCGCGCCCGCTCCCACGCTCGATCGCGCGGAGGTTGCGGATCAGGGAGTAGCCGTCCTCGTCCGGCATCGCGAGATCCGAGACCAGCACGTGCGGCCGGATCCACCGCAGCAGGGCCAGCGCCTCCGTCGCGGAGGTGGCGGTACGCACCGCCGCGCCCGCCTCGGTGAGCACGAGGGCGAGCATGTCGAGCGCGTCCTGGTCGTCGTCCACCACCAGGATCTGGGCGCCCTGCAGGGCGGGCCGGGACCCGTCGGCGGCGGCGGGCCCGCGGTCGGCTCCCTCGACGCGCTCGGCGAGGGGCAGCCGCACGATGAACGAGCTGCCGTATCCCTCGCCCGCGCTCTCGGCCCGTACGCATCCGTCGTGCAGCTCGACGAGGTTCCGGACGATCGCCAGGCCCAGTCCCAGCCCGCCGTGGCGTCGCGTGATGGTCGAGTCGGCCTGGCGGAAGCGGTCGAAGATGAAGGGCAGGAACTCCGCCGCGACCCCCTCGCCGGTATCGGTGACCGTGATCTGCGCCTGGCCGTCCGCCCGCTCGAGTCGCACCTCCACCCGGCCCCCGGAGGAGGTGAACTTGATGGCGTTGGCGAGCAGATTCCAGACCACCTGCTGCAGGCGGCTCGCGTCGCCGACGAGGTGCCGCGCGGCGGGATCGAGGATCACCGCGAGCTGGATGCCCTTGCCCTCCGCGCCGAGGCGGACCGAGTCAGTCGCCGCGTTGATCACGGTGGCCAGGTCGACCGGGCCGCGGTTCAGGCGCAGGCTGCCGGTGATCACCCGCGAAGCGTCGAGGATGTCCTCGATGAGCTGCGCCTGGGTCTGGGCGTTGCGCTCGATGACCTCGACCCCGCGGGCCACCGTCGGCTCGTCCGGCTTGCCCCACCGGAGGATGTGCGACCAGCCCAGGATCGCGTTCAGGGGCGTCCGGAGCTCGTGGGAGACGGTGGCGAGGAACTCGTCCTTCATCCGGTTGGCGGTCTCGGCCTCCGCGCGGGCGGCGTGTTCGCGGGCCAGCGACCGCCGGCGGTCCTCCAGCTCCTGCTGCAGCCGCTGGTGCAGCCGGGCATTCTCGATCGAGTCGGCCGCGATCCGCGCGTAGAGATCCATGAGGCGCGTCTCACGGTCCGAGGGGCGGTGCGGCTCCTCGAACAGGACGGACAGCACGCCGATCGTGTCGCCGCGGCGGCTGATCAGGGGCGTGCTGTGACACGAGCGGAAGCCGGCCCGGCGCGCCGCCTCGCGGTGGGGCGCGTAGAGCGGGTCCGCCTCGGTGTCCTCCACCACCACCCGCCGCTCCAGGTAGGCGGTGCCGGAGCCGCCGCCGGCCGGCGGGATCTGCTCGACGTGGCGGAGGAACTCGTCGTCGAGCCCGGCGTGGACGCCGAGCCGCAGGCCCGGCTGCTCCGGATCGCAGAGGGAGAGCAGCGCGCGGCCGGTTTGCTGGACGGCCATGGCCGCTCTCAAGACTTCGCGCAGGACGGATTCCACGTCGAGGAGACTGGTCAGACGCACGCTGGTCTCGTGAAGCCGGCGAAGATCTTCGACCTGCGCCTCCAGCTCGCCGAGGCGCTCGCTGGCGTCGGCCGGGCGGGTCCCGGCCGGGATGACCCGCGAGTGGCGGGCGCAGACCTCCGCCACCGGATGCGCGAGCCCGTGACCGCCGAGCCGCTCGAGCGGGTACGCGCAGAAGAGCCGGAACGCGTGCGTCCGCCGGAGCTCGTTCCACAGATCCTCGAGACGGAGGGTGGCCGACGTGTCCCCATCCGCGAGGAGCAGGCCGACCATCTCGCCGAACACGCGCAGCCCGCGTCCGCCGCGGGCGGCGCGCGCCATCATGGGTCCGATCACCTCCGCGAAGCGCTGCGGATCCGGCATCCCGTCCCGCATGATCCGCGCGAGGGTCGCCTCGGCGTCGAGGGCGACGTAGGCGTCCACGGCGCGCGCCGCGTCCAGGTCGACGCCGTCCGCCCGCAGGCGCCGCTCGAGCTCTTCCCGGTGCTCGCGGCTGGCGACGACGATCCCGGCCTCCCCGGCCGCGAGGCCCTCGCCGATGAAACGCGCGAGAGAGTCGCAGAGAGACGGATCCGCCTCGTAGAACTGCACCACGTGTTCGAACTGGTCGGTTTCCGCCATGGCGCCGAGTACCAGGAGGCAACCGACGTGCCAGTTCCCGATGAAGTGGAATTCGAGCCATGAGGCCATGATTCGGCCCTCGACTTTCTCGGTTCGGCCGCCGGCGGGTAATTTCTTCCCGGAGGGATTTACCGGCTCAGCGCTCGTCCCAGACCGGCGCCACGATCACCGCGAGCCCCAGCAGGACGAGCGCCATGCCCGCGAGTCGGAGCGGGCCGAACCGCTCCCCGAACGCGAGCGAGGAGGCGTAGGTCGCGACGAACGGAATCAGGAGCGCGAACGGCGCGACGGTGGCGGCGGGGTAGCGGCGCAGCAGGCCGCCCCAGATCGCGTAGCCGAGGACGGTGGCGATCAGGCCGATATACAGCGCGGCGGCGCGGCCGAGCCATGAGCTGGCCGCGAGCGCCGGCCCGAGCGCGTACGGCCCGTCGAGGACCAGGGAGAGCGCGAGCGCCGGCAGCGGCGGGATGACGCTCAGCCAGACCATGAGCCGCAGCATGTCGACCGGCGGCAGCCGCTTGACGAGCACGTTGCCGACGCCCCAGCTCACCGCGGACAGCCCGCACAGGATGAGCCCCGCCACCGTCAGGTCGCGGCCGACGGTGAGGGCGATCAGCACGAGCCCCGCGAACGCCACCACGGCGCCGATCCACTCGTGCCGGGCGGGACGCTCGCCCAGGGCCAGCGCGGCGAAGAGGATGGTGAAGAGCGCCTGGGTCTGGACCACGACCGCGGCCAGGCCGGGCGGCATCCCCAGCGCGATCCCGAAGAACTGCAGGAGGAACTGGCCCAGGAACAGGGTGAGGCCGACCGGCACCAAGGTCCGCCAGGGAATGCGCGGCCGGGCCAGCACGAGCGCGGGCGCGGCCGCGACGAGGAAGCGCAGCGCGGTGAGCTGGGGAGGGGAGAAATCATCGAGGGCCCACCGGGTGGCGACGAAGGTGAAGCCCCAGATGACCACCACCAAGAGGACGAGGGCGAGATGGGCGGGCGTCATGTCGCCGGACTATAGCACCGCGGGGCGCGTGCGATGGACAAGGGCCGGCCCCGAAGCGTAGACTCCGGGCGGCTCATCATTCCCCGTTCCGGGAGGCGGCGCCCCATGTCCACGCAGAGTCTCAAGATCGATCACGCGCGGTACATCATCACCGTCGATCGCGAGCGACGGATCATCCAGGACGGCGCCGTTCTGATCGAGGGCGGCCGCATCCGCCGGGTCGGCAAGGCGGCCGAGCTGGCCGACGCGCAGGCCGAGCGCGTCGTCGACGGGCGCCACCTCGTGATCACCCCCGGGTTCTTCAACGGGCACATGCACATCAGCTACGCGCACCCGGTGCGCGGCATCTTTCCCGACGAGCAGGCGAGCCCGCTGCTGCACGTGTTCAACCTGCAATCGGCGATGACCGAGGACGAGGAGTACCACGCGACTCTGCTCGGGCTGGTCGAGCTGGTCCGCAACGGGACGGTGTGCTTCCTCGATCCGGGGAGCACCCAGTTCCCCGACGCGTGCCTGCAGGCCTACGAGGACGCGGGCATCCGCGTCGTGCTCGGGGAGGCGGTGACCGATCAGGAGGCGCCGTGGAAGCTCCCGCGCTACCCGGCCGCGGAGGCGGTGGCCCGCACCACGTCGTTCATCGAGAAGTGGGACGGCCGGCTCGACGGGCGGATCCGGGCCTGGGCGATGCCGTTCTCGTACGAGACGTGCAGCGCGGGCCTGCTGCAGGCCCTCAAGCGGGTGGTGGACGAGCACCGCTCCGGCCTCACCCTGCACCACAACAGCGGGGCGAAGGCGCGCACGGACGCGGTGGGCCGGTACGGGCACAGCCCGACCGCGTACCTCGAATCGATCGGG
>CAMLFJ010000223.1 GCA_946479205.1 uncultured bacterium
CAGCTCGGCGAAGACCGGGATCAGGTTGCCCCGCCCGGCCAGCGCGTGGAACTCCTCACGCGTGGGAGAGAGCGGGGGGAGACCCGGCCCCACCGTCGACATGGATGAGTCGCTCAGGCGTTCGCGTCCAGCTTCTTCTTGAGCTGCGCCTTCGGGACCGCGCCGATCACCTGGTCCATCACCTTGCCGCCCTTCACGAACAGGATGGTCGGGATGGACCGGATCCCGTAGCGGGCCGCCAGCGCGGGCTGCTCATCCACGTTGACCTTCGCGAGGGTCACCGAGCCGTTACCCTCGCGGACCAGCTCTTCGAGCGTGGGCCCGATCGCGCGACAGGGGGCACACCACTCGGCCCAGAAGTCCACCATCAGCAGCTCGGCATGCTTGCCCAGTTCAGTGTCGAAGCTGGCCTCGGTGAGATGGAGCGTGCTATCCGCCATTGATTCAGGGTCTCCTCATGGTCGGGCAGGATTGATGCGGAACAGCGGTGAGAGTTCCATAAAAAAAGGCACTGCCACGCTAGCATACGCCCCCCACCATCGCAAGTTAGCCCCCGGGTTCGGGCGGGGTTGCCGTGCGTTGCCCCGTGGGCAGGGCAGGGGAGCCGACGGTTCGGGGCAGTCCTTCTGACAGTTGGCGTCACCTGCCGGACGTCCACCCGGTGTCACCCTGCCCCACTGCGACCATAAACCACCTCGGAGGGCCGGAAAGCCTTGAATCCACGGCATTGACCCTGAGACGCCGAGAACGGCCCCCAAGACGGCGGAAAACCTCGGTTGGTAGGGGGTTTGCAGTAGATGAACCCCCCGAAAAGCCATGACGGGTCGGTTCGTTGGGGTAGCCACGTGCACTCGCAGCCCAGGGAGGGTCAGTTCGTGGGCAAGGTGATGGTCGTCGATGATGCCGTGTCAGAGCTGAAGGTGATCGAGGGCATTCTCAAGGCCGCCGGCCATCAGGTCGTGTCGTACGATCACGGCGAGCTCCTCGAGGAGCGGGTCGTCGAGGAGCGGCCGGACCTCCTGCTGCTGGACATCGTGATGCCCAAGCGGAACGGCTACGAGGTGCTGCGCGGCCTCCGGCGCGATCCCCGAACCAAGGACACCCCGGTGGTGTTCGTGAGCTCCAAGAACCAGGAGAGCGACCGCCTCTGGGGCCAGCGACAGGGCGCCGCGGACTACCTGGCCAAGCCGTTCACCGCGGACCAGCTCCTCGGCGTGGTTCGCCAGTTCGTGAAATAGCGCCCATGACCCAGATGCCCGCGACCCCGGTCATGCCCGCTGCTCCGGACGCCCCGCCGGCGCCGCGCGCCTGTCTTTTCGCCCTCGCCGGGGCGCGGTTCGCGGTGGACGTGCGAAGCGCCCGCGAGGTGGTGGTCTTCGACGAGATCACCGCGGTCCCCCTGGCTCCTCCGCACCTGGTGGGCGTGGCGAACCTGCGGGGCACCGTGATGCCGATCGTCGACGTCCGGAACATGCTGGGACTGCCGGAATCACGTCCCGGGCGCACCCCGCGCACGCTCGTCGTGCGCGCTGGCGCCGTCCAGGCGGCCCTGGTGGTGGACACCGTGCTCGGGCTTGAACCCTACGAGGACGTGGTGGTCCCCGACAGCCCGACGGCCGCTGGTCTGCGCGGACCGCGCCCGCTGATGGCCGGCTGGATCCAGTGGGCGGGAGAGACCCTGCCGCTGCTCGACGTCCCGAAGATCCTGGCCGCCCTCCACCCTCGGACCGCAACGGTCGCGCAGGAGGCATTGGCATGAACCGCAGACGTTTCCTCGGCGGTGCCCTCTCGGCCGGCGTCGCGAGCACGCTCCTCCCGGGCGCCACTCCGCACGCCCAGGCCGGCGAGATCCGGATCGGCATGAGCGCGGCATTCCGGGGCGCCGCGGCCGGGCTCGGCAGCGAGCTCTACCGGGGCGCGCAGGCTTACTACAGCGAGATCAACGCGCGGGGTGGTCTCTTCGGGCGGGCCATCACGGTCGTCGCGCTCGACGACGGCTACAACCCGGACCCGTGCATCCGCAACACGATCCAGCTCCTGGACCGCGAGAAGGTGTTCCTGCTCTCCAACTACGTGGGCACCCCGACGCTCACGCGCGCCCTGCCCGTGATCAAGCAGTACGCCGACCAGGGGGTGGTGCTGGTGGGCAACTTCACTGGCGCCCAGCCCCAGCGCGAGATCCCGTACGTCGATCAGGTCTTCAACGTCCGGGCCTCCTACCGGCAGGAGATGGCGGCGCTGGTGGAGCGCTTCTGGCAGGCGGGGGCTCGGCGTTTCGGAGTCTATTACCAGATCGATGCCTACGGCCGCAGCGGCACCGACGGGGTGGCCCGCGCGCTCGCCGGGCGCAACGCCAAGATCGTGGCGGAAGCCACCTACGTCCGCAACGCCAAGTTCGACGAGGACATGACCATCGCGGTCCGAGCCCTCCGCGAAGGCGGTAGCGACGTCGTGCTCTGCACCGGGGCCTACCAGGGCTGCGCCGCCTTCGTGCGCTCGGCGCGGGACGCGGGCTGGACCGCGCCGATCTCCAACGTCTCGTTCGTGGGATCGGACGCCATGCTCGGGCTGCTCGTCAAGCACGGCCGCGCCAAGGGCCGCGACTACACCCGCGCCCTGATCAATTCTCAGGTGGTGCCGAGCTACGACGATACCGCCCTGCCGGGCGTGGTCGAGTACCGAGCCCTCATGGACAAGCACAACCCACAGCTGCCCGAGGTGCTCCGCGACCCCTCCTCCGTGCCGCAGAAGTACAGCTTCATCAGCCTCGAGGGCTACGTGAACGCGCGGGTGATCGTCGAGGCGCTGCGCCGGGCGGGAGCCAGCGCGGGGCGGCCGGCCTTCCGGCAGGCGCTGGAATCCCTCCGCGGCCTCGATCTCGGCATCGGCGCGCCGCTCACCTTCACCGCGGAGCGGCACCAGGGGCTGGACAGCGTCTACTTCACGCGGGTCGAGAGCGACCGCTGGGTGCCGGTCGCCGACTGGGCCGCGGCGGTCAAGGCCTGAACATGCGCATGGGCGATCTGACGCGCGGCTGGAGGAAGCAGGCGATGAGAAAGCGGGCGGAGGGCACGGGACCCCACGTCGAGACGGCTTCGGCCCCGGCTTCCCGGGCGCGGTTCGGCCTCCTCGGCAAGATCACCCTCTTCCTCGTGGTGGTCCTGGTGCCGGTGGCGGCCGTGAGCTGGGTCATCGCCTACCGATCGCTGCAGGAGAACCTGAGCCGCGAGTTCACCGACAAGGGCAGCGCCATCGCCAACAGCCTCGCGAGCTCCGCGGCGGACCTCGTGGTGAACCGCGACGCCTCCACCGTTCAGGCCCAGGTCGACGAGTTCTCCAAGATCTCCGGCGTGGCCTACGTCATGGTCTACGATCCCCAGCGCGCCCTCATCGCCCACACCTTCGCCCCGGTGGTGCCCAAGGGCATCATCGAGAAGAACGTGGTGCCGGGGCAGGCCACCCGGCCTCAGGTCCAGGAGCTCACCTATGTCGATCCCCGCGGCGGAAGCGAGCGGGAGATCATCGACATCGGCGTGCCCATGCTGGGCGGCCGGCTCGGGACGGTTCGGGTGGGCATGGACAAGTCGATCATCGGCACCGCGGCGGTCGCGGCCGGCAACTTCCTGCTCCTGGTCCTCGGCGGGATCGCGGCGGCGGCCGTACTCGCGGGCGTGGTCTTCGCCCAGCGGATCACCCGGCCGGTCAACGCGCTGATGAGCGTGGCGGAGCGCGTGGGCCGGGGCGACCTCTCCCAGCTGGTGCCGGTCACCTCGCGCGACGAGATCGGCCAGATGGCGGTGACCTTCAACGACTCCATCGTGCGGCTCCGCTCGCTCGTCCAGACCGAGACCGACCGCGACGAGGAGCGCCGCAAGCGCGAGGAGCTGCAGCAGAACATCATCACGTTCCTCGACACGGTGGTGGAGATCGGCAAGGGCGACCTCACCCGGCGCGGTGAGGTCAGCTGGGACGTGCTCGGCAACGTGGTGGACGCCATCAACCTGATGGTCGAGGAGATCTCCTCGGTCGTGGGCGACGTGCGGCAGGCCGCCCTCCGGGTGGCCTCGGGCTCGCAGGACACCATCCGGATCACCGGCGAGCTCGCGGAGGCGGCCCAGGCCCAGACCCGCGACGCGGTGAGTGTGACCCGCTCGGTGGCGGACGTGACGGTCTCGGTGCGCCAGGTCGCGGACAGCGCCGATCAGAGCGCCAAGGCCGCGCGCCAGGTGCTCCAGGCCGCGAGCAAGGGCGAGGGGGCGGTGCGCAACAGCCTCGCGAGCATGCAGCAGATCCGGGCCGAGGTGCAGACCATCTCCAAGAAGATCAAGTCCCTCGGCGACCGCTCGCTCGAGATCTCCAACATCGTGAACACGATCCAGGACATCGCGGCCCAGACCCACCTGCTCGCCCTGAACGCCTCCATCGAGGCGGCGGGCGCGGGCGAGGCGGGGCTGCGGTTCTCGGTGGTGGCCGACGAGGTCCGGAAGCTGGCGGAGCGCGCCACCCAGGCCACCCGGGACATCGGTACCCTCATCAAGGGCGTGCAGGTCGAGACCCAGGAGGCGGTGGTAGCGATGGAGTCGGGAACCCGGGAGGTGGAATCCGGATACGAGGTGAGCCTCAAGGCGGAGGAGGCGCTCCAGGAGATCGGGAAGATCTCGCAGACCTCCGCCGAGCTCGCCGCCGAGATCTCCCACGCGTCGCAGACGCAGGTCCGGGGCGCCGAGGCCGCCGCGGGGGCCGTCCAGGCGATCGCGGGCGCGGCGGTGAAGACCGAGGAGGGCGTGCAGCAGAGCCGGAAGAACGTCGAGCAGCTGGCCCGCCTGGCGGAAGAGCTGACCGCCAAGCTGTCCCGCTTCAAGCTGGCGAGCTGACCACATGGCCGATCGCCGCGAGCGCGAGCTGCTGCTGGGCATCTTCCTGATGGAGGCCTGGGATACCGCCGGGGCCATCGAGGAAGGGCTCGACCGGCTCGCCACCGCGGAGGCCCCGACCGAGGACTCCCTCGCGACGCTCGTGGTCTTCGCGCATCGGCTGAAGGGCTCGGCCGGCCTCCACGGGTTCCCCGGCGTCTCGGACCTGGCCGCCGGCGCGGAGCGGCTGCTCGAGCGGGCCCCCGCCGCGTCGGTCGAGGAGCGCGTCCGCGCCGCCGCCTTCCTGGAGGGCCTCGTCGGCCTCCTGAAGGAGGTCTTCGACGGGATCAGCGCGGTCGGCGTGGAGGACCCGGCCCGCATCGCGGAGTTCAAGTCGCGCTATGCCACGTTCTTCTCCTCGGGAAGCTCCGCGTCCCGGCCGGAGTCGGTGCCGCCGATGATCGCGCCCGCGGCGACCCCGGTGTCGCCGCTGGTCGCCGACCTGCGGCGGTTCTTCGCCGAGGGCGGGGAGGTGCTCGAGTACTTCCTGCCCGAGGCCACCGAGCATCTCGAAGCCATGACCGGGGCCCTGCTCGCCATCGAGGGGGGTACGCGCGACGACGAGACGCTCGCGACCGTGTTCCGGGCCGCGCACACGCTCAAGGGCGCGGCGTACACGGTCGGGTGCGCGCCGCTGGGCGACGCCACCCACCAGATCGAGGATCTCCTCGGCGCGGTGCGCGAGCACCGGCTCCCGGTCACGCCGACGGTGACCGAAGCGATGTTCGCGGGGACCGCCGCGATCAAGCGGGTGCTCCAGTCCGGAGTCGCGGTCTCCGACGAGATCGCGCAGGCCCTGGAGCGGGCGACCCGCGACCTGCGCGCGCTCAGCACGTCGGAGACCCTGCACGAGCACGCGGTGACCGGGCCCGCGGTCGACGTGTCCGAGCTCGCGGTGTCCGAGGCCCCGGAGCTCGCGCTTCCGGCGTTCGCGGAGCTGCCGGCCTTCGTCCGGCCGGAGTTCCTGGCTCGGCTCGAGGCGCTGCCGCGGCCGGTCCCCCGCGCCGCGACCGCGCCGACCGGTCCCAGCATCCGGGTCCCCGTGGAGCGGCTCGATACCCTGATGAACCTGGTGGGCGAGCTGATGATCGCGCGGAGCCGCCTCGACCGGCGCCTGGCCCAGCTCGATCAGGTGAGCGAGCTGCTCCTCGCCAGCCGCACGCGCCTGGGCCAGGTCGG
>CAMLFJ010000224.1 GCA_946479205.1 uncultured bacterium
AAGAAGACGACGCAGTGATCGAGGAGGGCCCGCCGGACCGCGGCCACGCTCGCCGCGTCGAGCTCGGCGCCCAGGTCCACGCCGTGGATCTCGGCTCCGAGCGCGCCGGTGATGGGACGGACCTCGATCGGCATCGGCGGGCTCCTCCGGGCTCAGTACAGGTTCTTCCGGTAGCCGTCCTGCAGGCGCTGGTCGAGCTCCTCGACCGTCATCGTGTTGAGCTTGGCGTGGTCGCGGAACATCTGGGCGGGCGAGGCCAGCCCCTCACGATCCGGCCAGCGCGCGGGCTCCCAGAGACCGGAGCGCTTCACGCACTTCGCGCAATGCAGGAACGATTCCTCGACGTCCACCGCGATGGCGAGCTGCGGGGTCTTGCCCTGGGCGGCCAGGCGCGCCAGCCACTCGGGATCGCGCACGATCCGGGCGCGCCCGTTGACCCGCAGCGTCTCCTCGCTGCCCGGCACCAGGAAGATGAGCCCGATGCGGGGATTCTCCAGCAGGTTCCGCATCCCATCGAAGCGCTTGTTGCCCGGGCGGTCCGGGATGAGCAGGGTCCGCTCGTCCACGACCAGGACGAAGCCGGGGGCGTCCCCCTTGGGGCTCACGTCGCAGCGACCCGCGCGGTCCGCGGTCGCCACGAGGACGAAGGGCGCCCGCGCGATGAAGGCCCGGCAGTGCTCGTCGATCCGGGCGATGTCCTTGCGCAGGGCGATCTCAGACGGCTCGCCCATCAGCGCGCGCAGCTCGTCGAGGCTCCCCACCACGTCCTTGAACTCCGTTGCCCCATTCGCTTCGCTCATGCGATCGCCTCCCGGGAGAATCCCTCTCGTGCCCTCGAACATACCATCACCGGTCCGCCCAGGTCTCGATCCGCTCGGTGTAGTTCTCGCCGAACCGGGCGCGCGTCACGCGGCCCGCCGGGTCGGTCTCGAAGACCACCAGCTCCCCGGGGACGCCGTAGCCGTCGGTGGTCTCGACCCGGAAGGTGTGCTCGCCGACCGGCTTGAGCGTGGATGTCACGAGCGTCGGGTCGGGGGTCGCGGGGCCGATCACGACCAGCTCGCCGCCGCGGATGATGATCTGGAGATCGGCCCACGCGCTCCGATAGCGGCCCACGTAGCGCTGCCAGGCCGGGTCGGCGACGGGCGGCGCGGGCTGGGTCGCGCCGGCGATCGCGGTCCCGACCCACTCCAGCGCCTTGTCCGCGTAGAGCCAGACGTCGGCATCGTCGGAGTTCACCAGCGCGATGACCGCGACCTTGTCGGCGGGGCAGATCTGGAGATTGCTCCGGAATCCCCGCACCGCGCCGCCGTGGCCGACGAGGGTCTTGCCCCGCACCCGCAGGAGGCGGAAGCCCAGCCCCCAGCCCGCCTGCCACTCCGGCTCGAGCCAGTGGACCCGGTGCATCTCGGCGAGCGTGCGGCCGGAGAGGATCTGGGCGCCGCCGGCCGCGCCGCCGCGGAGCTGGAGCATCGCGAAGCGCGCCAGGTCGGCCACGCTGGTCGTCATGTTGCCCGCCGCGGTGAGGCCGCGCAGGTCGTTGAACGGGGCTGGAGCCGCTCCCAGGAGCCGGCGCGCGTAGCCGGTGGCCAGGCGCGGGTGATCCGGCTCGGGCGACGCGACCAGCGTGGCGGTCATGCCGAGCGGCTCCAGGATGCGGCGGCGCACGAAGTCGACGTAGGGCTCCCCGGCCACCGCGGCGACCACCTCGCCGGCCAGCGTGGCGCCGAGGTTCGAGTACTTCCACCGGACCTCGGTCGGGAGCGGGCGCTCCTGCAGGGGCAGTCGCGCGCGGATCTCGTCGATGCTGGGGAACCGGCTGTCGGTGAAGTACGGGAACGCGCCCTCACGGGGCAGCCCCGACGTGTGCGTGAGCAGATGACGGATCGTGATCGTCCCGGCGTCCGCGGCCGCCGCCTTCATCTGGAACCACGGCAAGTGCGTGGCCAGCGGATCGTCCAGGTGGAGCTTGCCCGCGTCGCGGAGGATGAGGAGGGCGGTCGCGGTGAACAGCTTGGTGATGGAGCCGATGCGGTAGAGCGTGTCGGCGGTGGCCGGCTCGCGCCGCTCGACGTCGCCCCAGCCGAAGCCTCGTGACCAGACCAGCGCCTGGTCGTGCACGATTCCCATCGACAGGCCCGGCAGGTCCCGCGCGACGCGCTGGGCCTCGATCCACGCCTCGAGCAGATCGATCGCGGACCGGACCTCCGGATGCTCAGCGGGCGGATGCTCAGCGGGCGGGGGCGCGGTGGCCATCGGGCCAGATACTGGGGCGGGACCCCTTCCCGGTCAAGGCCGGTGGCTGCTATGGTCTCTACCCTGAGCCCATCTCCGGAGAGGAGCCGCCCCTGTGCCGCCTCGCGAGGAAGTGATCACGGTAGGAGAGACGAAGGTGCAGGTGACGATCGGCGGCCAGGGCGATCCCCTGGTCGTGCTGCACGGAGCCGGCGGCAACCGCGGCTGGCGCCGGTGGATGGCCACGGTGGGCGAGCGCTACACGGTCTACGCGCCCACCCATCCCGGCTTCGGCCGCTCCGGCCCGGCCGACTGGATGGAGTCCATAGACGACCTGGCCCGCTTCTACCTCTGGTTCCTCGACGTGATGGGCCTCTCCAAGGTGCACCTCCTCGGCCACTCGATCGGCGGCTGGACCGCGGCCGAGCTGGCCACGATGCGCCCCGGGGTGATCGACCGGCTGGTGCTGGTGAGCCCCACCGGGCTCAAGCCCGACGAGGGCGAGATCCGCGACATCTTCTTCTACCCGCCGGACGAGCTCCTCAAGTTCAACGTGCACGACCCGGCCACCGTCCCCGAGTGGGCCGAGCTCTTCGGGCAGAAGCCCGGGCCGGCCGAGATCGAGATCGCGCTGCGCAACCGGGAGATGGCGGCCCGGCTCACCTGGAAGCCCTACATGTTCAACCCGCGGCTCCCCCACTTCCTCCCCCGCGTGCCGACCCCCACCCTGATCGTGTGGGGACGCGAGGACCAGATCGTCCCGGTCATCTGCGGCGAGCAGTATCGGCGGCTGCTGCCCAACGCGACCCTGCGGGTGCTCGAGCGCTGCGGTCACTCGCCCCTCATCGAGCAGCCGGACGTGTTCGCGAACCTCGTGCTGGACTTCCTCGGGAGGGCCTGACGTGAAGCTCCACTACTTCAGCGAGATGCCGCACCACGAGTACCCCGACGCCGAGGGCGACAAGTACCCGTCGCTCCGCCTGGCCTTCCCGAACACGTTCTTCTCGCCCGAGATCGCCCAGCGCAACTACCAGCGCTATCTCGACGAGTACGACTTCGCCGACCAGGCCGGCTTCGACGGCCTCATGATCAACGAGCACCACTCGACGCCGTCCTGCGTCAACGTGTCGGCCAACATGACCGCCGGCATCCTCGCGCGCACCACCAAGCGCGCGAAGCTCCTGATCCTCGGCAATATCCTGCCGATCCAGGAGAACCCGGTCCAGATGGCCGAGCAGATCGCGATGGCCGACCTGATCTCGGGCGGCCGCGTCCTGAGCGGCTTCGTGCGCGGCGTGGGCGTCGAGAGCTGGTGGGCCAACAGCAACCCGGTGCACAACCGCGAGCGCTTCGAGGAGTGCCACGACCTGATCATCAAGTGCTGGACCACCCCCGGCCCGTTCCGCTGGGAAGGCCGTCACTACCACTTCCGCCACGTGAACCCGTGGTGCCTGCCGCTGCAGAAACCGCACCCGCCGATCTGGGTGCCGGGCACCGCGAGCCCGGAGACCGCGGTGTGGGCCGGGCGCATGGGCTACACCTACGTGCCGTTTCTCGTCTCCTTCGAGGTCGCCCGCGAGCTCTTCGACTTCTACCGCCAGGGCGCGGCGGAGGCCGGCCGCACCGTCACCCCGGACAAGCTCGGCTTCCTCATCTGCGCGGTCACCGCGGACACCAAGGCCAAGGCCCTCGAGGCCGGCCGGCACTTCGTGTGGCGGATGGGGCCGACGCTGCGCGGGCCGATCGAGTACTTCTCCCCGGTCGGCATGCGCTCGCGGGCGGCGAGTCAGTTCGCGCTCAAGGCGCGGTCGGTCTCGCTCGCCAAGATGAGCTACGAGGAGCTGGTCGAGAACTACTACATCGTGGCGAGCACCCCCGACGAGGTGGCGGACCGCTTCGCCCGCGTGCAGAAGGAGCTGGGCATCGGCCACCTGCTCCTGGAGGCGCAGGAGTCGCGCATGGACCACCCGACCACCATGCGGTCCATCGAGCTCATGGGCAAGAGCGTCATCCCGGCGATGGCGGGGGTGTGATCGGCGCGCGCTAGACGCGCTCGAGGAAGGCGCGGTCCTCGACGAGGATGCAGCCGCTCTCCTCGGCGCGCCGGATGCTCTCGAGGTTGTCGTCGTCCTTCGCGAGGCGCTCGCGGTACTGCTCGTACGCGGCCAGGCTCGGGAAGTCGATCAGGGCCAGGGCCTGGTTCGTCGGACCGGCGAACTTCGTCGGCAGCCAGTAGCCGACCACGACCCCGCCGCACCGCGGGATGCTCCGGCCCAGGGCCCGCGCGTACTGCTCGAAGTCGGACCGCTTCCGGGCGTCGATCGTGTAGCGGATGCTGAGCGTGATCATGGTCTGTCCTCCCAGCGCAGGTTGAATATCTTGGCGAGCTGCGCGCGCCCCAGCGCGGTGACCGCGACCGCGCGAGTCCCCCGCACGCGTCGCACCCAGCCGCGATCGAGGGCCAGCTTCGCGAGCGCGGTGCCCACCGGGCCGGCCACGTGCGGGCGGCGCTCGGTCCAGTCGATGCACCGCCGCGCGGGCGCCTGCGCGCGCCGGGGGGCGACCTCGATGCCGAGCGCGCGCAGCGAGCGGGTTCCGGTCGGCGTGACGCGGTAGCGATGGCCGTCGTCCTCGAGCCACCGCTGCGCGAGCAGCGCGTCGGCCAGCGCGACCCCCAGCCGCCCGGCCAGGTGGCTGTAGCAGGTGCGCGCGCTCTTGATCCGCCGCGCGGCGTCGGCGGTTCCATTCACCGGCGTCGGCTGCAGCGGGACGGGCGCGACGACCGAGAGTGCCTCGACGGCGTGGCCCACGTCGGCGCCGGCCAGCCGGTAGTAGCGCCAGCGCCCCTGCTGCTCGACGCGCAGGAGCCGGCCAGCGATGAGCTTGGCGAGGTGGTTGCTGGCGGTCTGGGCGGAGATGCCGGCCCGGGCGGCCAGCTCACCCGCCGGTCGCGCTTCGCCTCCCGCCAGGGACAGGCACATGGCGGCGCGGGAGGGATCGGCCAGGAGGTTCGCCACGAACGCGATATTGGGCTCGGTCATCGAGGCCAAGCTTAGCGCGTTCGGAGCGCGGATGTTTCACCGCGCGCCGAAGACAAATATCAGCGCAGGGCCGGCGCTTCCTCGCAGTACTCCTCCCCGATCGGGTGCCCGGAGAGGTCCTTGATGGTCGGGGTCACGCCGCAGAGCGGGCAGGCCGGGTCGCGGCGGAGCTTGACCTCGCGGAAGCGCATGCCGAGGGCGTCGTAGGTCAGGAGGCGTCCGATCAGCGGGTCGCCGATGCCCAGGAGCAGCTTGACCGTCTCCGTGGCCTGCACCACGCCCACGATGCCCGGCAGCACGCCGAGCACGCCCGCTTCCGCGCAGGAGGGCACGAGTCCCGCCGGGGGCGGCGACGGATAGATGCAGCGGTAGCACGGGCCCCGGTTGGGCGCGAACACCGAGGCCATCCCCTCGAACTGGAAGATGGACCCGTGGACGTGGGGCTTGCCCGCCAGGTAGCAGGCGTCGTTGACGAGGTAGCGCGTCCCGAAGTTGTCCGAGCCATCCACGATGACGTCGTACTCGCGCACGATGTCGAGCGCGTTGTCCACGGTGATGCGCTCGGGCAGGCGGATGACGTTGACGTCGGGATTGAGCGCGGTGAGCGTGCGCGCGCCGGACTCCACCTTGGGCTTGCCGACGTCCGCGGTGGTGTGGAGCACCTGGCGCTGGAGATTGGACACGTCCACCACGTCGGCGTCCATGAGGCCGATGGTGCCGACCCCGGCCGCGGCCAGGTAGAGCGCGGTCGGCGAGCCGAGCCCGCCCGCCCCGATCAGCAGCACCTTCGAGCGCA